>JAIERD010000529.1 GCA_019747155.1 Pseudomonadaceae bacterium | reverse complement strand
TGGGGTTACGGTTTTGGGCGGGCGCGGCGGGGGCCAAAACCCCCAAGGGGGGGGGCTGGGGGGGGTGGGGTTTGGGGTTGCTGTTCAACTGAGCAGGCCGAGCAGTCGGGCGCGATCGACCGCATGCTGGCGGTTACCGGCATTCAGCTTGGTAAACAGCTTTTTCATGTGCCATTTGATGGTTTCGTTGCTGAGTCCTAGGGTTGAGGCAATTCGCTTGTTCGGTAGCCCGGCGGCCAGCAGTTGCAAGACCTCAGTTTCTTTGGGGGTCAGAAACGCGCTGGCTGCCGTTGCGGGTGCAAGGCTGGCGGGGTTGGCGGGTTCGGCCAAGGAGGTTTGAGCCGCCGCGAGCACCCGCTGCACAAAGCCTGGGCTGATGCTGGCGTTAAGCTCGCCGGCAGCGGCGCTGCGGGCGATCAGCTCGACAATGGTCGGCAGAGTGTCGACAAATACCCGCACCTGCCCACCGGATTCGGCATGGCTGAGGGCGGCATTCAATAATGAGTTGGGCGACTCGCCCGTCTGCTCACGGACCAGTGCCTGCAAGGCTAGGATCTGCACCATTTCCCGCCCGCGATTAAGCTGCTGGGCCAACGGCCAGGCTTCAGTCAGCCAACGGCTGGCCTCGGAGTTCTGTTCGGCGCTCAGCGCCGTGTAGCTGTGGGCCAGGGCGCGGTATAGGTGCAGCAGCGGGTGCAGACTCTGCGCGGTGAGCGGCGCAGCCTGGTCGAACAGCGCTTCCAGGTCGGCCAGCAGGGCCGCACATTGGCCGCTGCGTTGCCGGGTGGCATGCAGGCGAATGCGCTCCAGCAAGCCGAGCAAATGGGTGCTGAGAATCCCTTGGCTGGCGCCGACAGCGGTCAAGGCTTCCAGCAGGGCAAAGGCCCGCGGTTCGCAACCGTCGGCGGCGGCGATACGGGCTTGGGTGAGGTAGCTGCGCTCGCTCCACATCAGCTCGCCGCTGCGCCCGCTCAGGTCAAAGCGTGCGGCCAGCAAGGTGCGCGCCTCGCTGCGCTGGTCGCGCTCCCAGCAGGCGCTGGCGAGCACCGCCGCGAGGGTCATGGTCAGCTCGTTGCGCCGTCCGGCGCGGGCTTCACATTCGCCATAGCGGCGCCGCACGGCGGCTTCGGCCAGCACCGGGCGGCCTTCCCAGAGATAGATGTGGCCGAGGCTGCGGTCATGGAACACGCTTTGGGCGAAGTAGCCGTGCTCGCCCTGAATGCTCAGTAGCAAGTGCCGGGCCTCTTCACTGGCACCACGAAACAGCGCGGTAAACGCCTTGATATGCACCATGCTGCGGGCGGCCAGTGAGTCTGGCGCGTCGCTGGGGAAGGCCTCGCTATAGTGCCGCGCGGCGTCGAGGCGCTCGGCGCGGGAGTTGGCCACGGCCAGAATTGCCAGTGCCTCGCAGTACAGCTCCGGCGGGACGTACGAGGGTTCGGCCAGGCTGCCAACAAAGTGCTCGGCGCGCTGCCAGTCGCCGCTCAGCGCGGCTTGCCAGCCGGCGGTTAGGCGCAGCGCCGGGTGCTGGAAGATCTCTGCGGCCGGCAGGCGTGCCAGCCAGTCCGCTACCGTACCGTAGTGGCCCTCTTTCATGCAGCTGTCGTAGAGGTTGTCGGCAATCAACGCGAAGGCTTCGTGTTTGTGGCCCGCCGCCAGCGCATGGCGGGCGGCTTCTTCGGGATTGTCGTGGGCCGCCAGCCACTGCCAGGCGCGGCGGTGAATGGCCTGCTGCTCGGCGACGGGTAATTGCTGGGCGGCCTGGCTGCGCAGGTATTCGCGAATCAGCGGGTGCAGGCGTAGCCATTGGCTGTTGTCGACGCTGCTGAGCAGGGCGCTTTCGCTGCGCAGCTGTTCGAGCAGTGCGGCCGCATTGGGCTGCTCGCTGATGGCTGTGCACAGCTCGGGGTGCAGTGCATCGAGTAGCGCGCAGCGCAGCAGAAAGTCGGCCAGGCCAGGGGCTAAATGGGCGAGGAAACCGGCCAGTAATTGCTGGGTGGTTTCATCGCCGGAGTGTGAGAAGTGTTGCAAGGCCTGCTCGGGGTCGCTGGCCTGCTCCATGGCCGTCACCGCCAGTTGCAGGCCCAGCGGCCAGCCTTCGGTGAGTTCATGCAGGCGCGCCGCCAGGCCGATGCTGGCTTTTTCGGCGAAGCGCTGGTTGAGTAAGTTGTGGGTTTCGTTGAGGTCGAATTGCAGTTGTTTGGCGCTGACTCGGCGTAAATTGCCGTGCGCGACTAAATCGTTAACGGCCAGTGGCAGGCGACTGCGCGAGCCGATCACGATCTGCAAATTGGCCGGCAGATTGTGCAGCAGGTAGTCGCATAGTTCGATCAGGGCTGTGTCGTTGATGCGTTCACCGTTGTCGAGGATGATCACCGTCGGGTGGGCGGTTTCGGCAATCTCGGCCAGCAAGGTGGTCGCTGCCTGCTCCAAGCCGCTGCCGCGCAGCAGTGCCTCGCGAGCATCGTGGCCGAAGTTGGCTTGACCGCTGGCGCGGCGCAGGCCCTCAACTATGCCGCTGCCAAGGCTGGTGACGCTGTCGTTGCTGTCCAGATCAAACCAGGTGACCAAGGCGCCTGCGTGCAGCCAGTCGAGCCGCCACTGCGCCAGTAGCGAGGTTTTGCCGTAGCCGGCCGGGGCCTCGAGCAAGATCACCGCCACATCCTCAACGCTGGCGCGCAGCTTGCTCAAGCGCTCCCGGGCCAGCAGGCTCTTGCGCAGGCGCGGCGGGGTGAGCTTGAGCACCAAACTGGGGGTCAGTCCGCCAAGCTCCGTGAGCAGTGGGCGATTGGGGATGCGCGTCTCGGCAGTCATCAAGGGTCCGTGTGCACTAGTGGGTGGCGTTGGTTTGGGCTTGACGTTGACTCTGACGGAACTGCGTGAGTGCTTGCAAGCGCGCTCGATTCAGCGCCTCGCCCAGCTCTGCGCCGGTTAAACCCTGCTCCAGTAGCGGCTGTACGGCCACCGCGCGGGCGGCGTGCATCGCGGCCCGTAGGTAGGCGGCTTGTGGGTAGTCGCGCTGCTCGAACCCGAGGCGGCCACGGGCGTCCATTTCGCAGGCCTGGAGGAACTCTTCGAAGCGCTGTGGTCGGCGGTAGACGTCAAAACGCTGCAGCAATTCAAACAAGGTGCTGGCTTTGAGTTCGAGGGCGCGGTGGCCGTGGGTGTGGTATTCACCGACCAGTAGCGCCAACTCTTGGCAGTCTTTCGGCGCCTTGCAGCGGGCGTTGACCGCGCGAATCAACTTTAAACCGCGCACTTCATGGGCGATGTGCCGGGGCCACTCGCTGGCCAAGGTGGTGCCCTTGCCCAGGTCATGCAGCAAGCAGGCCCAGCGCACCGTCAGGGGCTGGTCGTGCAGGGCGCACTGTTGCAGCACCATCAGCAGGTGCACGCCGGTGTCGATTTCGGGGTGGTGAATGGCGGTTTGCGGCACGCCAAACAGTGCGTCGACCTCGGGCAGCAAACCGGCCAAGGCGCCGCAGTCGCGCAATACTTGGATAAACACGTCGGGGCGCGGCTCGAGCAAGGCGCGGGAGATTTCCTTCCAGCTGCGTTCGGCGGTGAGCGCCTGCAGTTCGCCGGAGTCGCTCAGTTGGCGCATCAATGCCAGCGTTTCAGTGGCGACGCTAAAGCCCAGTGGCGCGTAGCGGGCGGCGAAACGGGCGACGCGCAACACCCGCAGCGGATCTTCGGCAAAAGCCGGGGAGACATGCCGCAGTAGCCGGGCGGCCAGGTCGCTTTGCCCGCCATAGGGGTCAAACAGCCGCCCCTGGGTGTCTTCGGCCATGGCGTTGATAGTCAGATCGCGGCGGATTAGATCCTCTTCGATGCTGACCTCGGGGCTGGCATGGAAGGTAAAGCCGCCATAGCCCTTCCCGGATTTGCGCTCGGTGCGGGCGAGGGCATATTCCTCGCCGGTTTGCGGATGCAGAAACACCGGGAAATCATCGCCGACCGGGCGATATCCCAGTTCGAGCATTTGTTCCACTGTGGCACCGACCACCAGCCAGTCGATATCGCTCACCGGACGGCCGAGCAGGCGATCACGTACGGCACCGCCCACTTTATAAATCTGCATGCAAAATCCTCCACTAATAGCCCACAGCATAACGCCTGTGGCCTATTAGTGGGTTCTTACAGGCAGTCTGTTAGTGAGCCATGGGCAGTTGTTGCAACAGCGCGTCGCAGGCTTTTTGCAGTTGTTGGTCACTGTCCCAGGAGGGGCTAAGGCTGCTGTTGATCTGGCCTTCCCAGAGCACCCGATCCTGGGCATTGCTCAGGCGTAGGTGCAGGGTGGCGTTTTCATCGTGCAGGCGGTGCACGCTTTGGTAGGGGCCAAGTGGCGCGGGCGGTGCTTGGTCGATCTCGAGGTCAACCGGGATGACATGCAGGTCGAGCCAGTAGTAAGCGCGCAACTCGGCACTCGGGTCCTCGCGGTAGCCGCGCAGGCTCAGGCCCTCGCGCAGCATGGGGGTGAGCCTGGCGGTATTTGGCACCGGCACTGAGTCGTCGAGGCTGTGCGCCGGCAATGGGCGTAACTGCAAGCGTTGATGGCCTTGCAGTTCGGTCGAGGCTGGGGTGGTGATCTCAGGGCGCAGAATATTGCTTGAACAGGTCGCAAGTGCCAGGCAAATCAGTAATACGGGAAACACACGCATAAACACAAAACTCTCGGTGGCTGCGCTTATGCTCGCCGCGCCGCACGCTGTGGTCTACCGATCAAATGGGCGGCATGCTCAGCTCCAGCCGCGGCTGCTCGCCGTCATCGTTGTGCGCCGGCACATGCAGGGTACTGACCAGCAGTTCACCTTGGCGGCTTTCCAGATGCAGGTCAAAACCCCAGAGGCGGTGCAGGTGTTTGAGCACCTCCTCGGTGGAGTCGCCCAAGGGTTTGCGCTGGTGCTGTTGGTGGCGCAGGGTCATGGAGCGGTCGCCACGCCGGTCAACGCTCCAGATCTGGATGTTCGGCTCACGATCGCCGAGGTTGTACTGCGCGGCCAGAGTTTCGCGGATCTGGCGATAGCCTTGGTCGTCGTGAATCGAGGGCACCAGCAGGCTATCCTGTTGGTCGTCATCGAGGATGCTGAACAGCCGCAGATCGCGGATCAGCTTGGGCGACAGGTACTGCAGGATAAAACTTTCATCTTTAAAGCTCTGCATGGCGAACTTCAGGGTGGCCAGCCAATCGCTGCCGGCGATGTCCGGGAACCAGCGCTTGTCCTCCTCGGTCGGCTCCTCGCAGATCCGGCGTATGTCGCGGTACATGGCAAAGCCCAGAGTGTAGGGATTGATGCCGCTGTAATAGGGGCTGTCAAAGCTCGGCTGATAGATCACGCTGGTGTGGTATTGCAGGAATTCGATCATAAAACCATCGCTGACCAGCCCCTCGTCATACAGGTCATTCATCAGGGTGTAGTGCCAAAAACAGGCCCAGCCCTCGTTCATCACTTGGGTTTGCCGTTGCGGATAAAAATACTGCGAGACTTTACGGACGATGCGCACCACCTCGCGCTGCCAGGGTTCCAGCAGCGGGGCGTGTTTTTCCAGAAAATACAGGATGTTTTCCTGCGGCTCGCTGGGGAAGCGTCCGCTGTCTTTGTCGTCGCCTTTGCCGGCGCCCTTGGGAATGGTGCGCCACAGGTCATTAATCTGCTTTTGCAGGTGTTCTTCACGGTCGGTTTGCCGGCGCCGCTCTTCTTCGGCGGAAATCGGGCTTGGGCGCTTGTAGCGGTCAACGCCGTAATTCATCAGTGCGTGGCAGGAATCGAGCAACTCCTCGACCGCATCGATGCCGTGGCGTTCTTCGCATTGGCTGATGTATTGCTTGGCGAATAGCAGGTAGTCGATGATCGAGCTGGCGTCGGTCCAGGTGCGGAACAGGTAGTTGCCCTTAAAAAAACTGTTGTGGCCATAGCAGGCATGGGCAATTACCAGGGCCTGCATGCAGATGGTGTTTTCCTCCATCAAATAGGCGATGCAAGGGTCGGAATTAATCACAATTTCGTAGGCCAGGCCCATTTGGCCTCGGCTGTAGGAGCGCTCGGTGCTGAGGAAGTGCTTGCCATAGGACCAGTGCTGGTAGTTCAGCGGCATGCCCACCGAGGCGTAGGCGTCCATCATTTGCTCGGCGGTAATCACCTCGATCTGGTTGGGGTAGGTGTCCAGCGCATAGCGTGCGGCGAGACGGGCAATCTCGTGGTCATAGCTGCGAATCAGCTCAAAGGTCCATTCGGAACTGCTCGACAGTGGCTGCCTTTTTTTCTCCGGCGAAGTGCTTGCGTGCGCGCTCATGTCACCAGCCTCCGTTGAAACAGTTCACGAAATGCCGGGTAAATGTCACCGGCCGAACCCAGCTGTTGTTGCGCAAAGGAGTCAGCAAAGGCTTCGCGCACCTGCTCGTATTCAACCCACAGGGCTTGGTGCTCGCGGGGGGTGATCTCGACGTAGGTGAAATACTGCATAAACGGCATGATCTGCTTGAGCAGGATCTCGCGGCACAGCGGCGAATCGTCGTTCCAGTTATCGCCATCGGAGGCCTGGGCGGCGTAAATATTCCATTCGTTGACCGCGTAGCGCTCAGCCATGATTTCCTGCATCAGCTTGAGGGCGCTGGAGACAATGGTGCCGCCAGTTTCGCGGGAATAGAAAAACTCCTCCTCGTCGACCTCGCGGGCGCTGGTGTGATGGCGAATAAACACCACTTCGATCTTGTCGTAATTGCGCTTGAGAAACAGGTACAGCAGGATGAAAAAACGCTTGGCGATGTCCTTGGTGGCCTGGGTCATGGAGCCGGACACGTCCATCAGGCAAAACATCACCGCTTTCGAACTGGGATTTGGCTGCTTGGTCAGCAGGTTGTATTTGAGGTCGAAGGTATCCAGGAAGGGCACGCGTTTGATTCGCGCCTGTAGCGCGGCGATGGCGACTTCAGCGGCTTTAATGTCAGTGAAATTGTCTGGCTCTTCCCGTAACAGTCGCTCCAGTTCGGCTTGAGTGTCACGTAGCTTGGCGCGGCTGCTGCCCGACAGGGCGATGCGTCGGGCGTGGGCTGAGCGCAGGGTGCGGACGATATTGATCCGTGATGGATTGCCATCGTTGCTGATGCCAGCGCGCACCACTTTGAAGGTTTCACTGCCGGTCAGGTGGCGCTTGACCAGGTTGGGCAGCTCGAGGTCCTCAAACATGAAGTTAAGGAATTCCTCCTGGGTGATCTGAAAGACGAATTCATCCATGCCCTCGCCGGTGTTACTGGCCTTGCCGGCGCCTTTACCGGCGCCACCACCACTGGGCCGGGGGATATGTTCGCCAGTGGTGAACTGCTTGTTACCCGGATGCACGGTGCTCTGCCGTCCGCCCTGGCCGTGATGCAAGGTCGGCTCGCTGATGTCGCGACCGGGAATGCTGATTTGCTCGCCGTGCTCCATGTCGGTAATGGAGCGGCGGCTGACGGCGTCTTCCACGGCTTTTTTGATGTGCTCACGGTAGCGCCGCAAAAAGCGCTGGCGGTTCACCGTGCTCTTGTTCTTGCCGTTTAAACGGCGGTCGATCACTTGGCTCATGGGCGCTCCTTAGAGCCGCTGCAACAACTGCATTGCGCAACGGCCTCGAGTCAGCAGGCATGGCCCGACATTGCTGCCGAGGCCATGCGGCACGCGCAGTAAGCGGCGCACGGGGCGCGGCTTACTGCGATTTTCTGACCCGCAAATACCACTCAGACAGCAGCCGAACCTGCTTGTCGGTATAACCACGTTCGACCATGCGGGTGACAAAGTCGTTGTGTTTCTGTTGGTCCTCTTTGCTGGCTTTGGCGTTGAAGCTGATGACCGGTAGCAGGTCTTCGGTGTTGGAGAACATTTTCTTCTCGATCACTACCCGCAGTTTTTCGTAGCTCAGCCAGGTTGGATTCTTGCCGTTGTTGTTGGAGCGGGCGCGCAGCACGAAGTTGACGATCTCGTTGCGGAAATCTTTCGGGTTGCTGATGCCGGCTGGTTTCTCGATTTTCTCCAGTTCCTCGTTAAGGGCGACTCGGTTGAGGATTTCGCCGGTTTCCGGGTCGCGGTATTCCTGGTCCTGAATCCAGAAGTCGGCGTACAGCACGTAGCGGTCGAAGATGTTCTGGCCGTATTCGCTGTAGGACTCCAGATACGCGGTTTGGATTTCCTTGCCGATAAACTCGATATAGCACGGTGCCAGGTATTCCTTCAGGTAGCGCAGGTAGCGTTCGCGGGTTTCGGCGGGGAACTGTTCTTGCTCGATCTGCTGCTCCAGCACGTAGAGCAAGTGCACCGGGTTGGCGGCGATCTCTTGGGGGTCGAAGTTGAAGACTTTCGACAAAATCTTGAAGGCGAAGCGAGTCGACAGGCCGTTCATGCCTTCATCGACGCCGGCGCTGTCGCGGTACTCCTGCATCGACTTGGCTTTGGGGTCGGTGTCTTTCAGGTTTTCACCGTCGTAGACACGCATCTTGGAGAATACGTTGGAGTTCTCCGGCTCTTTCAGCCGTGACAATACGGTGAATTGGGCGAGCATCTTCAAGGTGTCAGGCGCGCAATGGGCGTTGGCCAATGAGCTGTTAACCAGCAGCTTGTCGTAGATTTTGATCTCGTCGCTGACCCGCAGGCAGTAGGGCACCTTGACGATGTAGATACGGTCGATAAAGGCTTCGTTGTTCTTGTTGTTGCGAAAGGTGTGCCACTCCGACTCGTTGGAGTGGGCCAGCAGGATGCCGCTAAAGGGCAAACCACCGAGGCCCTCGGTGCTGTTGTAGTTGCCTTCCTGGGTGGCGGTCAGCAGTGGATGCAGCACCTTGATCGGCGCCTTGAACATCTCGACAAATTCCATCAGCCCCTGATTGGCCCGGCACAGGGCACCGGAGTAGCTGTAGGCATCGGCGTCGTTTTGCGGGAACTCTTCAAGCTTGCGAATATCGACCTTGCCGACCAGCGCCGAGATGTCCTGATTGTTCTCATCGCCGGGTTCGGTCTTGGCGATGGCGATTTGATTGAGGATCGAGGGGTAGAGCTTGACCACTCGGAACTGACTGATGTCGCCGCCGAACTCGCTCAGACGCTTGGTGGCCCAAGGTGAGATTACCGTGCTCAGGTAGCGCCGCGGAATGCCGAAGTCTTCTTCTAAAATGGCGCCGTCTTCGGTGGGGTTAAACAGCCCTAACGGCGACTCGAATACCGGCGAGCCTTTGATGGCGTAGAAGGGCACCTTCTCCATCAGTTGTTTGAGTTTTTCCGCCAGCGATGACTTGCCGCCGCCCACCGGGCCGAGCAGGTAGAGAATCTGTTTCTTCTCTTCCAGGCCTTGGGCGGCATGGCGGAAGTAGGAGACGATTTGGTCGATGCACTCCTCCATGCCATGGAAATCAACAAAGGCTGGGTAGCGGCGAATCACTCGGTTGGAGAAGATCCGCGAGAGTCGCGAGTTGTGCGAGGTGTCCACCAGTTGCGGCTCGCCAATCGCCAGCAATAAACGCTCGGCCGCAGTGGCATAGGTGCTGCGATCCTGCTTGCACAGCTCGAGATATTCTTGCAGCGAATACTCTTCTTGGCGGGTCGCTTCGAAGCGTTGCTGAAAGTGGCTGAAAATTGTCATGACGTCACCTCGCTGTTGCTCGGAGTCGGCATGGGATCAGTCGTGCAGTGACAGGCACGCACCTGACGAAAATCCCCCGAGACACCAAAAGATTCTTAGCAATGGCCGCGCAGCGAATGGCGCTGCATGCAAGTTGCGCACGGCTTGTGCTTAAGGATAGTTCGGAATCGGCAAGGTCAAGGGCGGTGATGGTTGCGCTGGGCTCGGCAAGCCGCGAGCGGCCGCGCCAGGCTAGGGCTGGCGCGGGTTAAGGCGAATAAGTTTTTTTATGCCGGCAGGTTTTGGCTGACTTCAGCCGGGAAGCTGGCTTGCCAGGCTTCGATGCCGCCATCGAGGCTGTACACCTGGCTAAATCCCTGGCTGACCAGGTAGGCGGCGGCGCTCTGACTGGAGTTGCCGTGGTAGCAGACCACCAGCAAGGGCTGGTCGAGGTCGGCGGCGCGGATAAAATCGTGCAGCGAGTGGTTGTCCAGGTGCTGCGAACCACTGATATGCACGCGGGCAAAACTGTCGGGGTCGCGGATGTCGACCACGGCCGCGCCCTGTTCGCGCAGTGCTTGCGCCTGTGCTGCGGCTATACGTTTGAATTCGCTCATGGCGGGTCCTCTTAATCGGGTCAGGCGCTGTCTGCTGGCGCTGCAATGGGGGTAGATGCGGCCTCGATTGGCAGTGCGGCGGCGCAGCGGCACTGATGCTTCGCGCCGCTGTCGAGGTTGAGCAAGGTCATGCTGCCACCCCAGACGCAGCCGGTGTCGAGGGCAAATAAGTTCGGTTCGCTGCACTGGCCTTCGAGCGCGGCCCAATGCCCAAAGATGATTTTATGCTGGCGGGTTTTGCGCGACGGGAAGCTAAACCAGGGGGCGAAGCCCGGTGGCGCGCTGTCGAGGCCTTCTTTGCTTTTGAGGTCAAGCTCGCCCAGGGCTGTGCAAAAGCGCATGCGGGTGAAGTAGTTGGTGATCACCCGCAGGCGCGTAACCCCCTGCAGGTCTTTATCCCAGAGGGTTGGCTGATTGCCATACATGCCGTCGAGAAACAGCGGCAGGCGCAGATCATCCTGCAGAGTGGCCTCGACTTCGGCGGCGCGCTTGAGGGCTTTGGCCAGGGTCCATTGCGGCGGAATGCCAGCATGCACCAGTACGCAGTCGCGCTGGGCGTCGTAGTGCAGCAACTTTTGCCGGCGTAGCCAATCGAGCAAGTCGTCGCGATCGGGAGCGTCGAGGATTTCTTGCAGGGTGTCGGCTTTTTTCAGCCGTTCGATGTTCTGCGCCACGGCCAATAGATGCAGGTCGTGATTGCCCAATACGCAGATCAACGAGTCGCGCATGGCATACAGAAAACGCAGGGTTTCCAATGACTGCGGGCCACGATTGACCAGATCGCCGACTAGCCACAACTTATCTTTAGCGGGGTCAAAGGCGACTTCTTGCAGCAGGCATTGCAGCGGCTGCAGGCAACCTTGCAGGTCACCGACGGCGTAGGTGCTCATCAGTGCAGCGCGCCGGGCATAGCCAGGCGAAAGGGCGCGATCATGGCGTCGAAACGTTTGCCGTCATCGGCCAGCATTTGAAAGCTGCCCTGCATATTGCCGACCCGCGTGGTCAGCACCGTGCCGCTGCTGTAGGTGTGTTGTTGGCCAGGGGCAATTAACGGTTGCTGACCTATCACGCCCGGCCCACGCACCTCTTGCACGCGGCCATCGCCATCGGTAATCACCCAGTGCCGACTGACTAGCTTGGCCGGCAGTTGGCCGTTATTGCTGATGGTGACTGTGTAGGAGAAGGCGAAACGGTTTTGCTCCTGCAGCGATTGCTCGGCCAGAAACTGGGTAGTGACACTGACATCTACTTGGTAACGAGGGTCGGACATGGGCAATCGCTCTTCTGGGGTTGGCCGTAACCGACAGCGCGCCGCACCATTACCGGCGCAGCTCAGTCAGCGCTTAAGCTGACTGGCTTGCTGTGGTTTGGCGGCGGCCAGTGTTTCAGTCTAGGGGCTTAGCTGGCGCTTGTCTGCTGACTGGCTTGCTCGCTTAGCTGGTCGGCCAAGCGCACGAAGGCGGCCAGGTCGAGCTGTTCCGGGCGCAGGCTGCCGTCGACGCCGCAGGCTTCAATCTCGGCGCTGCTGAGCAGGGCCTTGAGGGTGTTGCGCAGGGTTTTGCGGCGCTGGTTAAAGGCCTCGCGCACCACGCGCTCAAGCAGGCGATGATCCTTGGCCGGGCAGGGCAGCACGTCATACGGGGTTAAGCGCACAATGGCCGAGTCAACTTTTGGCGGCGGATTAAACGAGCCCGGGCCAACATTGAACAAGTGCTCCACGCGGCAGTGGTACTGCACCATGATCGACAAGCGACCCCAATCGCCACCACCTGGGGTAGCAGCCATGCGCTCGACCACTTCTTTTTGCAGCATAAAATGCATGTCGCGGATTACACCGGCGTTGGCCAGCAGGTGAAAAATCAGCGGGGTAGAAATGTTGTACGGCAGGTTGCCGACCACCCGCAGGCTGCGTGGCGCTGGGTTGAGGCTGTTGAAGTCGAACTTCAGCGCATCGCCCTGATTCATGTGGAACGCCGGGTTGCTGGCAAACTGATGGTTCAGCATGGCCACCAGATCGCGGTCGATCTCGATCACGTCCAGTTGCGCGCCGCTGCTGAGCAAGTCGCCGGTGAGCGCGCCTTGGCCTGGACCGATCTCCAGCAAACGCTCGCCGGGCAGGGCATGAATGGCGCGCATGATGCGATGAATCACGCCGGCGTCATGCAGGAAATTCTGGCCGAAACGCTTGCGCGCCCGGTGTTGGTTGTTCTCGGACATGACTACAGCTCCAAGCTTCAAGCGACCA
>JAIERD010000616.1 GCA_019747155.1 Pseudomonadaceae bacterium | reverse complement strand
GTGTACTGACCATTGAGTACACCTTGCTGAAAGATATCAATGATCAGCCGGAACATGCCGAGCAGATGATCGCGCTGTTGGCGGATTTTCCGTGCAAGATCAACCTGATCCCGTTTAATCCGTTCCCCTTCTCCGGTTATGAGCGGCCGAGCAACAATGCTATCCGCCGTTTTCAGGATTTGTTGTACAAGGCCGGGCACAATGTCACTGTGCGCACCACGCGCGGTGAGGACATCGATGCTGCCTGTGGGCAGTTGGTCGGTCAGGTGATGGATCGCACCCGCCGTAGCGAGCGCTATATTGCCGTGCGTGAGCTGAGCGCCGAAGCCGATCAGTCGCTGACTGCCACCAAACCCATCTGAAGGGATGTTCTCGATGATTCTGCGCCCTGCGTTGCTGTTGTTGCTGCTCACACTGCTGGCCGGCTGTGTGACCACCGGCGATGTTAATCCGCTGAAAACGGAAAAGGGTCAAGATGAAGCGAGGGATGCCTATATTCAGCTGGGTATTGGTTATCTGCAACAGGGCAATACAGGCC
Organism: Pseudomonadaceae bacterium; assembly: GCA_019747155.1. Classification (GTDB taxonomy): domain Bacteria; phylum Pseudomonadota; class Gammaproteobacteria; order Pseudomonadales; family Pseudomonadaceae; genus Aquipseudomonas. Next base: position 11,904 of record JAIERD010000616.1, on the reverse strand, counting down.
GGGCCAAGGTGCCGTTGAAGAAAGCGTTGGATATTGACCCTTCTAATGCGGATGCGCATGCGGCACTGGCATTGGTGTTTCAGTCGGAAATGGAAGTCGATTTGGCTGATGAGCACTATCGCAAGGCGCTTTCCTCGCGGGGCGAGGACACACGAATTTTGAATAATTACGGCAGTTTTCTGTTTGAACAAAAGCGTTATCCCGAGGCTATGGAGCGTTTCCAGCAGGCGTCTAAGGACAATCTGTATCAAGAGCGTTCGCGGGTTTTTGAAAACATGGGCCTGACCGCCTTGATGATGAAGCAGCGCGAGCAGGCGAAGAAGTATTTTGAGCGAGCCTTGCGCTTGAATGTTCGCCAGTCTACGGCGTTGCTAGAGATGTCGATCCTCACCTATGAGGATAAGAATTTTGTGCAATCCAAGGGTTACTACGAGAGTTATATCGTGGTGTCCGAACAAAATTCGCGCAGTTTGTTGCTTGGCAGTCGTCTTGCCGGCATTTTTGAAGATCGTGATAAGGCCGCCAGCCTTGGCCTGCAGTTGAAGCGCCTGTATCCAGGTAGTCCTGAGTATCAGCAATACGTGCTGGAGCAACGATGAAAGTGCTGGACCCTGAAGTTCTTGCGTTCACCGGTATCAATCCTGGCGAGACGCTGCGCAATGCGCGCGAAAATAAAAACTGGTCGCAGGCGGATGTCGCCGTCAAGCTCAATCTGACGGTGCAGGCGTTGGGACACTTGGAATCTGGAGATTTTGCCAAGTTGCCAGGCAATACCTTTGCTCGGGGTTATATTCGCACCTATGCAAAGTTGCTTGGTATTGATCAAGAACCTTTGGTCGTGGCTTTTGATCAGCTTACTGGCAGCAACGCGACGGGCAGTAGCGTGCATGCGTTGGGGCGAATTGAAGAGCCGGCGCACGTCGCACAGAATTTGCTGCGGGTGGTTAGTTTTCTATTGTTGGCGGCATTGGCGTTAGCGAGTTATTTTTGGTGGCAGGATCGCTCGCAAGACCAGCGCGCAGATAGCGCGATTAGCAATGTATTGGAGCATATTGAGGTCGAGGGCGCCGATGGCAGTACGCAAATACACCCCCTCGATGAGCCCGAAGATCAAGCCGTAACCGCCGGGCAAGAAAGCCTCGAGTTAGCACTGCCTGAAGTTGCGCCTGAAGTTGCCGCGCAACCAGAGATCGCGCCTGTTACTACCCCTTCAAATACGCTTGCCAGCGCCCCTGCATCTAGCGCTGCTGTGCCACTATCGACAGTTCCGACCGTCCCTGTGGCGGCGCCTCAAGCGGCTGCGGGCGATGGTTTGGTCAGTGTGCAGTTCACTGCCAACTGCTGGGCGCAGTTGACCGATGCCAATGGCAAGGTACTGTTTAGCGCCCTGAAGCGCGCCGGTGAAACCCTTGAACTGGCCGGCAAGCCCCCGCTCGAGTTGCGGTTGGGTTTCGCCCGGGGTGCACAGGTTAGCTATAACGGGCAGGTGGTCGATGTGGCGCCTTATACCAGCGGTGAGACAGCCCGCATGAAATTAGGTCAGTAACTGATGCAGTGTGAATCCCCTATTGTTCGACGAGTCTCCCGTAAGATTTGGGTCGGCTCAGTGCCGGTCGGTGGTGATGCCCCGATAGCCGTGCAGAGCATGACCAATACCGATACCTGCGATGTGGCCGCGACTGTCGCCCAGGTGCGGCGCCTCGAAGATGCGGGCGCCGATATCGTGCGTATTTCCGTACCGGACATGGACGCCGCCGAAGCCTTTGGCAAAATAAAACAGCAGGTACGGGTACCACTGGTGGCCGATATCCACTTTGACTACCGCATCGCGTTGCGCGTGGCCGAACTTGGGGTTGATTGTTTGCGCATCAACCCAGGCAATATTGGTCGGGAGGACCGCGTCAGAGCCGTGGTCGATGCTGCCCGTGATCGCGGTATCTCGATTCGCATCGGTGTAAATGCCGGCTCGCTGGAAAAAGACCTGCAAAAGAAATACGGTGAGCCAACGCCTGCTGCTCTGGTCGAGTCGGCCTTGCGCCACGTCGAGCACCTACAGCGGCTGAATTTCCAAGAGTTCAAAGTCAGCGTTAAGGCCTCCGACGTGTTTATGGCGGTCGAGGCCTATCGCTTGCTTGCCAAACAAATTGATCAGCCACTGCATTTGGGAATTACCGAAGCCGGTGGCTTGCGTTCGGGTACGGTGAAGTCGGCGGTTGGCCTGGGGATGCTGCTGGCTGACGGTATTGGCGATACTATCCGCATCTCGCTGGCGGCCGATCCGGTCGAAGAGATCAAGGTTGGTTTTGATATTCTCCGCTCGTTGCGCTTGCGCTCGCGTGGCATCAACTTTATTGCTTGCCCAAGTTGTTCACGGCAGAACTTCGACGTGGTGAAAACCATGAACGAACTCGAAGGTCGGCTGGAAGACTTGCTGGTGCCGTTGGATGTAGCGGTAATTGGTTGTGTGGTTAACGGCCCAGGCGAAGCCAAAGAAGCCCATATTGGCTTGACCGGAGGCTCACCGAGCAACTTGGTGTATATCGATGGCAAGCCGGCCCTGAAGTTTACTAATGACAACCTGGTGGATCAGCTCGAAGCACTAATCCGCCAGAAAGCGGCCGAAAAGGTCGCGGCTGACGCGGCTGTGATTGCCCGTGGCTAAGCCGCTAATGGCCCGTATATCTAAGGATTTTTTGTGAGCAAGACGCTGCAAGCCATTCGTGGCATGAACGATATTTTGCCCGAGCAAACACCGCTTTGGCGCTATTTTGAAAGCACCGTGGCCAGTTTGTTGGATGGTTACGGCTATCGGCAGATTCGCATGCCGATCGTTGAGGCCACCGAGCTGTTTAAGCGCTCGATTGGCGAAGTCACCGACATCGTCGAAAAAGAGATGTACACCTTCGACGATCGCAACGGCGACTCCCTGACTCTGCGCCCGGAAGGCACCGCCAGCTGCGTGCGCGCCGTGCTTGAACATGGCATCACCGGCGGCGGTCAGGTACAAAAGCTCTGGTACATAGGTCCGATGTTTCGCCACGAACGGCCACAGAAAGGTCGCTACCGGCAGTTTCATCAGATTGGCGTTGAGGTGTTTAACCTTGACGGCCCGGACATCGATGCTGAATTAATCATCATGACCTGGCGACTGTGGGGTTTGCTCGGTATTCGCCAGGCGCTGACCTTGGAGCTGAATAGCTTGGGCAGCAGTGCGGCGCGGGCTAATTACCGCGAAGCGTTGGTCGAGTTCTTATCGGCGCGCCTGGATCAGTTGGATGAAGACAGCAAACGTCGGCTGACCACTAACCCGCTGCGGATTCTCGACAGCAAGGTGCCAGAAACTCAAGCCTTGCTGATTGATGCACCGAAACTAGTTGATTATCTCGACGACGATTCGGTCACACACTTTGCCGGGCTGACTGCGCGTCTGGATGCTGCCGGTATTCCTTATGTGCTCAACCCGAAGTTGGTGCGTGGCCTGGATTACTACGGCAAAACCGTGTTCGAGTGGGTGACTACTCAACTCGGTGCCCAGGGTACGGTGTGCGCCGGGGGCCGTTATGATGGCTTAGTCGAGCAGATGGGCGGCAAACCTACTACGGGTGTTGGTTTTGCCATGGGTATCGAGCGCCTGGTCTTGCTGCTTGAAGCCTTGGAGCAAGTTCCAGCCGCATTGGCCCGACAGGTTGATGTGTATTTCTGCGCCTTGGGTGCGCCGGCCGAGCTTGCCGCGTTAGTCTTGGCGGAGCGCTTGCGCGATCAGCTGCCGAATTTACGTTTACAGGTCAATGCCGGTGCTGGCAGCTTCAAGAGTCAGTTTAAAAAAGCCGACAAGAGTGGTGCGCTGTTTGCGCTGATTTTGGCGGAAGACGAATTGGCCGAGCAGACTGTTGCGCTCAAGCCTCTGCGTGGTAACGGCGAACAACAACATATTAGCTGGACTGCTCTTGCCGAGCAGCTAGCGGCCTGCCTGCAGGCTTGAGCATTCAGCGACTAGGAGAGTTTGTGTGACCTCGCGTACCGAAGAAGAAGAACTCGCGGTAATCCGTGACTGGTGGCAGCGCAACGGTAAGCCGTTGCTGACCGGTGGCGCTTTAGCTCTGATCGCCGTATTTGGCTGGAATGGCTGGCAGAAACACCAGTTGAGTGAAGCGCAAGGTGCTTCGGTGCTGTATCAGCAGTTGCTGGAAACCTCACTGGTCGCTAATGCTCAGCCGGACGCCAGTAAAGTTGCCGACTTAGCCGGTAAGCTTAAAGCGCAATATCCAGGTACTCATTACGCTCAGTTTGGCAGCTTGCTGCTAGCTAAGGTCGCGGTTGAGTCGGGCAAGCTCGATGACGCTAACAGCGAACTTAAAAGCGTGCTCGACAAGCCGGTGGATGCCACCTTGGCCGAGTTGGCACGTCAGCGTTTAGCCCGCGTGTTAGCTGTGCAGGGTAAGGCTGAGGAGGCGTTGGCCTTGCTGGTAGGTGACGCCGATCAGGCTTATGTTGCTAGTCGTGAAGAGCTTAAAGGCGATTTGCTGGCCAAGCTTGAGCGTAGCGATGAGGCGTTAGCGGCTTATCAGAAGGCCAAGGCTGCGTTGAGTTCGGATGCGGCAGTCGGCGGTTTGCAAATCAAAATCGACGATTTAGCCAAAGGGGATGCATAACGTGATGCGCTGGAAGAATGCCGCATTGCTGGCCTTGGCCGTTATGGTTGTAGGTTGCAGCAGCAACAGCAAAAAGGAATTGCCACCAGCCGAACTCCCAGATTTCACCGCTGAAGTCGAGTTACAAAGCGAGTGGAACCGCTCTATTGGCGATGGCCAAGGCGATACCTACAGTCTGCTAGCTCCGGCCGTAGATGGCGATCATATCTATGCTGCTGGCGCAAATGGTGTGGTCATGGCCATGGACCGCTTCAGTGGCGACGTGCTGTGGAAACAAGATATCGAACGGTCCATTTCCGGAGCCATAGGTGTTGGTTCTGGTTTGGTGGTTGTCGGCACCCTGAAAGGTGAGGTCATTGCACTCGATCAGTCTACTGGCGAGCAGAAGTGGCTTGCCTTAGTGCCCAGCGAAGTACTCTCCGCGCCAGCGGTAAACAGCGACATGGTTGTGGTGCAAACACAAGACGATCGGGTCATCGGTTTTGATGCCGCAACAGGTCAGCAGCGCTGGTTATACGATAACCAGCCAGCGGTACTAACCTTACGTGGCACCAGCGCGCCTGTGCTTACCTCGCGTCTAGCTATTGCTGGTTTTTCTTCCGGTAAGGTTGTGGCCATTGATCTTGCGCGCGGTATCCCGGTGTGGGAACAGCGTGTGGCAATCCCGCAAGGGCGTTCTGAGTTAGCTAGAATTGTCGACATTGACGGTAATTTGCTTGCATCCAACGACACACTCTATGTTGTGAGTTATCAAGGTCGGGTAGCTGGCTTAGATATCAACAGTGGTCGTGTGCTTTGGCAGCGTGAAGCTTCTAGCTATGCCGGTTTAGCTCAAGGGCTTGGCAGTGTGTATGTCAGCTTGGCGAGTGGCACGGTTGAAGCTGTTGATGAGCGCTCGGCCTCGGCCTTGTGGAGCAATGACGCTCTGGCGCGTCGGCAATTGTCGGCGCCTGAGGTTTTTTCTAGCTACGTAGCTTTTGCTGACTTTGAAGGTTATGTGCATCTGGTAAGTCAGGTGGATGGACACTTTGTTGGCCGTAAGCGTATCGACAGTGACGGCGTCCGTGCGCGCCCGTTGGTAGTTGGCGATTGGATGTATGTGTTTGGTAATAGCGGCGATTTAGTTGCCCTGACCATTCGCTAAGAACCTGCTCTAAGCGTAACAAGCCGCGGGTTTACCTGTGGTCTTAGATGACTTGGAGCAGGCTCAAAACTAAGTGTTTGGCCGCTGCCGTTTACGGCAGCGGCCTTTGTGTTTTTTAGATATCTCGCTGGAGGAGCCAATGGTTCCGGTAATCGCCCTGGTGGGCCGCCCAAACGTGGGCAAGTCCACATTGTTCAACCGCCTGACCAGAACCCGGGACGCCATTGTCGGCGATCTGGCGGGTCTGACTCGTGATCGCCAGTACGGTGAGGCCAAGTGGCAGGGGCGGACTTATATCCTGATCGACACGGGCGGCATCTCCGGTGACGAAGATGGCATGGACGCGAAGATGGCCGAGCAGTCCTTGCTGGCCATCGAAGAAGCCGATGTCGTGCTGTTTATGGTCGACGCCCGCGCCGGGCTGTGCGCCGCCGACCAGATGATTGGCGAGCACTTGCGCAAGCGCAACAAGCGCTCCTTCCTGGTGGTGAATAAGGTCGACAACATCGACCCCGATCTGGCTCGCGCCGAGTTCAGCCCCTTGGGCATGGGCGTGCCGCTAGCGATTGCCGGTGCCCACGGTCGCGGCATTACCCAGATGCTGGAATCTGCGCTGGTCGACTTCCCGCAAGACCCTGCCGAGCTACAGCTGCAAGCGTTAGAAGGCGAAATCGTTGCCGAAGGCGAAGAAGCCAAGCTGATCCCCGGGCCGAGCGAGAAAGATGGCATCAAGATCGCCATCATCGGTCGGCCAAATGTCGGTAAATCGACTCTGGTCAACCGTATGCTCGGCGATGACCGGGTGATCGTGTATGACGAGCCGGGCACTACCCGCGACAGTATTTACATCCCGTTTCAGCGCGACGAAGAAAAGTACACCCTGATCGATACCGCCGGCGTACGTCGGCGCGGCAAGATCTTCGAGGCGGTGGAAAAGTTCTCGGTGGTGAAAACCCTGCAGGCGATCCAAGACGCCAACGTGGTGATCTTCGTCATGGATGCCCGTGAGGGCGTGGTTGACCACGACCTGAACTTGCTGGGTTTTGTGCTGGAAACCGGCCGCGCGCTGGTAATTGCCCTGAACAAGTGGGACGGCATGGAGCCCAGCGAGCGCGACTATGTGAAGGTCGAGTTGCAGCGCCGGTTGTTCTTCGTCGACTTTGCCGATATTCACTTTATCTCCGCGTTGCACGGCACCGGCGTCGGCCATTTATACGGCTCGGTACAGGCCTCGTTCAAGTCTGCCATCACCCGCTGGCCGACTAACCGCCTGACCCAGATTCTGGAAGATGCGGTCAGCGAGCACCAGCCACCGATGGTCAATGGTCGACGGATCAAGCTGCGTTATGCCCACTTGGGTGGTGCTAACCCGCCGATCATCGTGATCCACGGTAACCAGGTCGACAAGATTCCGCGGGCCTATTCGCGTTATCTGGAAAACACCTATCGCCGCGTATTGAAACTGGTCGGTACGCCGATTCGGATCGAGTACAAGGGCGGCGAAAACCCGTTCGAAGGCAAGAAAAACTCCCTCACCGATCGCCAGGTCAACAAAAAGCGGCGGATGATGACGCACCACAAAAAAGCCGATAAAAAGCGCAAAGACAAGCGCTAACGCTTGTTGCTGCGGCGGTTGGCTGGTCGCAGTCGCGTAGGTTAAAAAGGCGTAGGGCTTTAGCTTCTGCGCCTTTTTTATGGCTGCTTTATTCTGGGTTTGCGCGACACTTATGAATCGATAATCGCCTTAAACGTTGGAGAACTGCATGCTGCAGAGCAAGCTGCCAAATGTCGGTACCACGATTTTTACCCGTATGTCGCAACTGGCCGCTGAGACTGGCGCGCTGAATCTGTCGCAAGGTTTTCCGGATTTTGCCAGCCCACCGGCCTTGTTGGCCGCCGCCGTCAAGCATCTGGGTGCGGGGCATAATCAGTACGCGCCGATGACCGGTTTGCCACTGCTGCGCGAGCAAGTAGCGCTCAAGGTCGCGGCTCTCTACGGCCGCGCAGTCAGTGCCGAAAGTGAAGTGACCATAGTGCCGGGCGCTACCGAGGCGATCTTCTGCGCCGTGCAGGCGCTGATCCGCCCCGGCGACGAAGCCATAGTGCTCGACCCCTGTTACGACAGCTACGAGCCCTCGGTGGAATTGGCCGGTGGTCGCTGCGTGCATGTGCCACTCAATCTGCCGGACTTCTCCGTCGACTGGCAGCGCCTGGCGGACGCCATCACCCCGCGTACCCGACTGATATTTATCAACTCGCCGCACAATCCCAGCGGCGCTTTGCTCAGTCGCGCCGACCTGGATCAGCTGGCGACGCTGATCCGTGATCGCGACATCTACCTGATCAGCGACGAGGTCTACGAGCATCTGGTCTTTGACGGGGTGGCGCATGCCAGCGTGCTGGCCCATGACGAGCTGTATGCGCGGGCTTTTGTGGTCAGCTCTTTCGGCAAGACCTACCACGTCACCGGCTGGAAGACCGGCTATGTAGTGGCGCCGCCAAGTCTGTCGGCCGAGCTGCGCAAGATCCACCAGTACGTCAATTTTTGCGGGGTGACGCCGCTGCAGCATGCACTGGCCGACTTTATGGCCGAGCACCCTGAGCACATCAGCGAGTTGCCGGCGTTCTATCAGGCCAAGCGCGACCTGTTTTGCGATCAACTGGCCGGCTCACGCTTCAGCTTTACCCGTGCGCCCGGTACTTACTTTCAACTGGCCGATTATTCGGCGATTCGCCCCGATCTGGATGATGTGGCCATGGCTGAATGGCTCACCCGCGAGCACGGCGTGGCGGCGATCCCGGTGTCGGTGTTCTACCAACAGGCACCTGTTGATATGCGCTTGGTGCGTTTCTGTTTTGCCAAGCGTGAAGAAACCTTGTTAGCGGCGGGGGAGCGGCTGTGCGCGATATAAGCTTGTTGCCTGATCTTAAGCTGGCACTGATTCAGACCACTTTGGTTTGGCAGAACCCGGCGGCCAACCGCGCGCACTTCGAGTCTTTGTTTGCGCAAGCCCAATGCGCCGACTTGATCGTGCTGCCGGAGATGTTCAGTACCGGCTTCTCCATGCAGTCGGCCGAATTGGCCGAAGCCGAAGACGGCCCCACGACTCAGTGGCTGCGCGAGCAGGCGCAGCGCCTGGATGCGGTGCTTACCGGCAGCCTGATTATCCAGGCCGCCGATGGCAGTTATCGCAATCGCCTGCTGTGGGCGCGTCCGGATGGCAGCCTGGCTTACTACGACAAGCGTCATCTGTTTCGCATGGCCGGTGAGCACCAGCATTACCGCGCCGGTGAGCAGCAGGTGGTGCTGGAGGTGAAAGGCTGGCAGGTGCGGCCGCTGATTTGCTACGACTTGCGCTTCCCGATTTGGAGTCGCGACGGGCAGGACACTGACTTACTGCTCTATACCGCCAACTGGCCGGCCTTGCGCCGCCAGCACTGGAATCGTCTGCTGCCGGCACGGGCGATTGAGAATCTGTGCTACGTGGCGGCAGTCAATCGCATCGGTGAGGATGGTAAGGGCTTCGCTTATAGCGGCGACAGCCAGGTGCTGGATTTCCAGGGCGATAGCCTGCTGGCGGTCGAGGCGGCAGATGGTGTGTTCCGGGTGACGCTCAAGGCTGCCGAGTTGGCTGCTTACCGCGAACGTTTTCCGGCTTATCTGGATGCTGATGATTTTCAGTTGAAATGATCGTAGCCAATAAAAACGCCGGGCAATGCCCGGCGTTTTTATTGCTGCTTGGTTGGTTTAATCGAGCGCGGGGTAGTCGGTATAACCCTGCTCGTCACCGCCGTAGAGGGTGTTGCCATCCAGTGGATTAAGCTCGGCGCCAGTTTTGAAGCGGGCCAGCAGATCTGGATTGGCAATATACGGGCGGCCATAGGCAATCAGGTCGGCTAGGCCTTCGCTGATGGCTTGCTCGCCACTCTCGGCGGTTTGTCCGCCGGCGATGATCAGCGTGCCCTGGTAGATATCCCGCAGCGCGCGCAGCAGGCTATCGAAACCCTCGAATGTGCCGCCCAGCCAGTCTGGTCGGTTGATGTGCAGGTAGGCCAGCTTGCGGCTGTTCAGTTGCTCAGCCAAATAGCTGAAGGTTGCCAGTGGGTTGGCATCCAGCACATCACCAAAGGTGCCCATCGGCGAAATGCGAATGCCGACCTTGCGGCTGTCGCCAAGGGTTGCGATCACCGCATCGACTACCTGCAGTACCAGCCGTGCGCGGTTTTCGACGCTGCCGCCGTAAGCATCGCTGCGCTGGTTGTTGTTGGAGCAGAGGAACTGGTCCAGCAGATAGCCGTTGGCAGCATGCACTTCCACGCCATCGAAGCCGGCGCGAATGGCGTTGGCGGTGCCGTGGGCATAGGCGGCGACCACGCCAGGCAATTCATTCAACTCCAGGGCGCGTGGTTTGCTGGTGGCGGCCTTGTGATGGCTGCCGTCGGATTCCTGGACATACACCTCGGCGTTGGCCTGGATTGCCGAGGGCGCGACCGGGTCGCCGCCATTGGGCTGCAGCAATGGGTGCGAGATGCGCCCTACATGCCACAGCTGGAGGAATATCCGGCCGTTCTCGGCGTGTACCGCACGGGTGACTTTCTGCCAGCCGGCCACTTGTTCGTCACTGTGAATCCCGGGCGTCCAGGCGTAGCCCTGGCCCTCTGGGCAGACCTGCGAGGCCTCGCTGATGATCAGGCCGGCATTGGCCCGTTGTGCGTAATAGCTGGCGTTCAGTTCGCTGGGCACATTGCCGGGTTGCAGGCTGCGCTGGCGGGTCAGTGGGGCCATGACCAGGCGGTTGGGCAGCTGTAGGTTGCCGAGTTGCAGGGGAGAAAGCAGGTGCTGAAGAGACATGTAACCTCCATAAAGGTCATTGCTGCGACCGAGATAGGCCATGGCGGCTATTATGCGCGTGGCAATCTTTTTGGAAAGTACGTACGATTTAGACAGTCACTTACCTTTTGGTAACTAATATGAGCGAAGTCTGTGTAGTAACCGCCAGCGACAAGCGTCTGGTCGATGGCGACAAGGTCTACAACACCCCGGTGGAGCTGACCCTGGAGGTGATCGGCGGTAAGTGGAAGTCGGTGCTGGTCTATCACCTGCTGCAAGGGCCGTTGCGTTTCTCCGAGCTGAAACGGCTGGTGCCGGACATCACCGAGAAGATGCTCACCCAGCAGTTACGCGAGCTGGAGCGCGTCGGTGTGCTGACGCGGACTATCTTCGCCGAAGTGCCGCCGCGGGTTGAGTACCGCGCCACCGCCCACGGGCAAACCCTGCAGCCGGTGCTGGAGGCCATGTGCGCCTGGGGCCGCAGTCACTGGCAGCAGCAGGGCGAGTAGTGCGGCGCTACTTCAGGTAGCTGTCGTAGATGGCCTGGTAGCGACCACTGGCTTTTAATTGTGTGAGGCCGGCGTTGAAGTCGTCGCGGATCTTCTCGCTGCGAAACACCGGGCGATAATCATTGGGGTTTACGTTGGTGAATGACTGCATGTCGACTGCTTTTGGTTTGAACAGGCTGTTGCGAGTCAGTTGCAGCTCGAAATAGTGGAAGATGTTTTTATCGCTGAGCACCACATCGAAGCGGCCTTTGTTTAGCCCGGCCACCTGCAACTCTTGATTGTTTTGTTCAAAATAGTGGTGCGCTTGATCAACCGCAGTCAACCATTCTGGGTAGCGTTTTATCGCGCCTGGAAAGGCCACCACCACTAAACCATTCAGGTCCGCTGGTTGGCTGATTTTCAAGGCGCGTTGGGTCAGGGTTACGAAGACGTTGTCATACAGCACGGCAGGATCACCGAAGTAGCCGCCTTGGGCACCGGCACCGAGGTCGGTCATGGCCGCGTCGACATGCGCCATCTTGAACTCCAGCGGCACCCGCGCCAGTGGGTAGTAACGCGGCATCAGCTTATGGCCCTTGAACGCCAGGGCTTCACCGATAACTTCCAGTTCAATGCCGCTATCGCTTTCGGGAAAACAAAAAGGCGGGATCTTCTCGCCGAAGGCCATCAGCACATTTTCCGCGCTGGCGGCTAAGGGCAAGCTGCCCAGTAGCATCAACAGCAACGTGTGAGTCAGTAAACGCAAGGTTATTGGTTGGTGCATAAAGT
>JAIERD010000281.1 GCA_019747155.1 Pseudomonadaceae bacterium | reverse complement strand
TGGTGAATAACGACCTGTATGCCCCGGTGGAAATCGAACTGCGCCTAGACCGCCTGGACAACGCCGGCGGCGTACCGGACAAACCGATCCGCTGGGTCTTGCCGCCACGCAGCAAAATCCGCCTGGTCACCCTGGCGCCGCTGGATGCCAGCAAACCCATGCATTACAAGGCCAAGCTGCGCACCGCCCTGGGTGATCCGCGCTTGCAGCCGGAGCTCTACAACTACCCGCTGCCCTGGAGTGGCGGGCCGTTCCGGCTGACCCAGGGCGCCAATGGTCGTTACAGCCACTTCACGCCTAAGGGTCGTTACGCCATGGACATTGCCATGCCGGAAGGCACGCCGATTCTCTCGGCGCGTGCGGGCATGGTGGTGAGCGTCGAAAATAACCAGAGCGGGCGTGGCAACAACCCTTCCGGCAACTTCGTGCGCATCCTGCATGACGACGGCACCATGGGCGTCTACCTGCATCTGATGCGCGGCTCGGTCACCGCCCAAGCCGGTCAGCGGGTTGAGGTCGGCAGCCTGATTGCGCGCTCCGGCAATACCGGCAACAGCACCGGCGCGCACCTGCACTTCGTGGTGCAACGCAACGTTGGCCTGGCGCTGGAGTCGATCCCCTACGAGTTCAACCAGCCGGTTGCAACCTTGCCGAACTTCGCCCAGATAGGTAAGTAGAGCACGCCCTAATGGGTTTATCTGCGTAGGCGGTACTCGCCGCAGGCAGTACGGCACCGAATGATGGCTGGCGGACTGTTGGCCGCAAATGCCGGACTGTTCGCTACGCTCCTGAGTCCGGCCTACGTCCGCCCCACTTCCTACTCCCCACTCAATCCAGCTTAAGCACCTTGGCCAGCACTATCTTCGGGCCGCGCATTTTTTTGATGACGATGCGCAGGCCTTCGACTTCCAGCACTTCTTCTTCATTGGGCATGCGTTTGAGGCTTTCGTAGATCAGCCCGGCGAGGGTTTCCGCCTCCAGGTGATCGAGGTCGACACCGAGCAGGCGCTCGATCTTGAACAGCGGGGTGTCGCCGCGTACCAGCAGTTTGCCTGGCTGGTAAGTGAGGATGCCGCGCTCGGTTTTGCGGTGTTCGTCTTGAATATCGCCGACCAAGACTTCCAGCACGTCTTCCATGGTCAGGTAGCCAATCACCTTGCCGTCGGCTTCTTCGACCAGAGCGAAATGCACGGCGCCTTGGCGAAAGCGCTCCAGCAACTGACTCAAGGGCAGGTGCTTGGAGACGCGCTCTAGCGGGCGCAGCAGTTCGCTGAGGTTGAAAGTCTCCGGCATGCTTTCCAGCGCGGCCAGGGCCAGTAACAGGTCTTTGATGTGCAGCAGCCCGATGAACTCGTCTTTGCTGGCGTCGTGCACCGGGTAGCGGCTGTATTTGTAGCGGCGGATCAGGGTGAGGATTTCACTCAGCGAGGCATCGTGGTCGAGGATGATCAGATCTTCCCGCGAGTTGGCCCAGTCGACCACTTCCAGTTCGCCCAGCTCCACCGCCGAGGCCAGTACGCGCATGCCTTGGTCGCTGGGGTCTTGGGCGCGGCTGGAGTGCAGAATCAGTTTGAGTTCGTCGCGGCTGTAGTGGTGATCGTGGTGTGGGCCGGGTTCGCCTTGGCCGGCGATGCGCAAAATGCTGTTGGCGCTGGCGTTGAGCAGGTAAATCGCCGGGTACATGGCCCAGTAGAACAGGTACAGCGGCGCGGCCGTCCACAGTGACAGCAACTCTGGTTGGCGGATCGCCCAGGACTTAGGCGCCAGCTCACCGACCACGATGTGCAGGTAAGAAATAATGAAAAAGGCGCAGAAGAAGGCGATGCCGTGCAGCAGGGCTGGCGAGTCGATGCCGGCGTATTCCAGCAGCGGTGTCAGCAAGTGGGCGAAGGCCGGCTCGCCGACCCAACCGAGCCCTAAGGAGGCGAGGGTGATGCCCAATTGGCAGGCCGACAGGTAGGCGTCTAGCTGGCTGTGCACGGTGCGCAGAATGTGTCCGCGCCAGCCATTGGCTTGGGCAATGGCTTCGACTTTGGTGGCGCGCAGCTTGACCATGGCGAACTCGGCGGCAACAAAAAAGCCGTTAAGCAAGACCAGCAGCAAGGCGAAAAAGATAAGACCAAAGTCGGCGAAGTAGGAGAAGGCGCTGTAACTAGGGGAAGGGTCCATAAAGGTGATTCGATAGTTCCTGGTTAATAGTGTTTTGCAGTTTAGGGAAGACCTTCGGGGAATAAAGGCGCTTCGATAGTTCTGGGTTAGTAAATTGAAATGCTGCGCGGCAGTGAGCCGGCTTACTAGCCTAGCGGCTGGGGCATGAATTGCCCAGCCTTGAGTTTGCCGCGCAATCAGCGGCTGACGATTTGCTGGGGGGCGAAGTGGCAGGTAAAGGTGCTGCCCTTGCCGACCACGCTGCTGATTTCCAGGCGGGCGCGGTGGCGCATCAGTACGTGTTTGACGATGGCCAGCCCCAGGCCAGTGCCGCCAGTGCTGGCGTTGCGGCTGGAGTCGACCCGATAGAAGCGCTCGGTCAGGCGCGGCAAATGTTTGGCTTCAATACCCAGCCCGCTGTCTTGCACGCTCAGGTGTGCACCGGTGGCGTCGCTCCACCAGCGGATCTGAATACTGCCCTCGTCGGGGGTGTATTTGACGGCGTTAAACACCAGGTTAGAAAAGGCGCTGCGCAGTTCTGCCTCGCTGCCTTTGAGCTGCAGCGTGGCATCAGCGTCCAGGCTAATGCGGTGCTGGCGGGTGCTGGACAGGGCCTGGGCATCGGCTTGGATCGACAGCAAGAGTAAATCTACCGAGACCGGCTGGTTGTCGGCTGGGTAATCGGTGGCTTCGAGTTTGGCCAGCATTAGCAGGTCGTTAAGCAGCGTCTGCATGCGCCGGTCTTGCTGTTGCATCTGTTGCAAGGCGCGGCGCCAGCGTGGATTCACCTCTTCGACGTTGTCGAGCAGGGTTTCCAGATAGCCGGCAATCACCGTCAGCGGCGTGCGCAGTTCGTGGGAGACGTTGGCGATAAAGTCTTTACGCATCTGCTCCAGCTGATGCACGCGGGTGACATCGCGCACCAGCATCAGGTGGTCGTCGTTGCCGTAGCGGGTGATCTGAAAATTCACCCGCAGGCGATCATTGATCGGCGACGGCAGCTCCAGTGGCTCGTTGTATTTACCTTGCTCGAAATACTCTTTAAAGCGCGGATGGCGCACCAGGTTGCCGATCGACTGGCCGCTGTCTTGCGGGCTTTTCAGGCCCAGCAGGGTTTCGGCGGCGAGGTTCCACCATTCCAGATTACCGTCGCGGTCGAGCATGATCACCGCGTCTTTAAGTGCGGCGGTGGACTCTTGAAAGCGATCAATCACCGCCTGCAAACGGCCACGGGCCCGCTGGTCGCGGCGTTGCAGGTGGTAGATGTTGTCGAAAACTTCGCCCCACAGACCGTAGCCATCCGGCGGCGACTCATCGGCTTGATGTTGCTTGAGCCAGGCGTGCAGGCGTTGCAGTTGGTTGAGGTTCCAGCCCAGGTACAGGCTGAGACCGAGCACCAGTGCCCAGGCGTAATAACCACTGAGAAAACCGATCAGCAGGCAGACGCCGATGAGCAATAACAAACGGCGAATGACGGCGCCGCGCCAGTTGTAATTCACTTGTGGGGGATGTCCATGGCAGGCGTACTGATACGGATAGAACGCAGATTAGACACTGTTCAAGACCTGCTGCGGTAAAAATAGGCGATGCGCCCGCGTAGGGTGGGCTTGCGTCCACCGCCTCTAAACGCTGCAATCTTGGTGGGCTAAAGCCCACCCTACGAATGTCCTGCGCATGCCAATCTTGAGCGAGTTGTTAGCTTTTTGTCGAGAACCGATAGCCGGTGCCGCGCACTGTTTGCACCAGGTTTTCGTACACCTCACCGAGGGCTTTGCGCAGCCGGCGGATGTGCACGTCGACGGTGCGCTCCTCAACATAGACGTTGCCGCCCCAGACCTGATCGAGCAGCTGGCCACGGGTGTAGGCGCGCTCCTGGTGGGTCATAAAAAACTGCAGCAGGCGGTATTCGGTCGGGCCGATCTCGGCGGGCTTGCCGTCGATGGTGACGCGGTGGCTGATCGGGTCGAGCAGCAGGCCGCCGATTTCGATTGGCGTTTCGTTGTCGCTGACACCGGCACGGCGCAGTACGGCTTTCAAGCGCGCAACCAGCTCACGGGGCGAAAAAGGTTTGGTGATGTAATCGTCGGCGCCGACTTCCAGGCCCTGGATCTTGTTGTCCTCTTCGCCTTTGGCGGTGAGCATGATGATCGGGATATTCACCGTCAGCTCTTCACGCTTGAGGCGCCGAGCCAACTCAATGCCGGAGGTGCCGGGCAGCATCCAGTCGAGCAAAATCAGGTCGGGTTGATGATCGACAATGATGGCGTGAGCCTGCTGCGCGTTTTCTGCTTCCAGGCAGTTGTAACCGGCCATCTCCAGCGCCACCGCGATCATCTCGCGAATCGGCGCTTCGTCATCAACGATCAGAATGTTCTTGCCAGCCATCGATCAAACCTCGGGTCATTCGCTGTCTTAGCTCGCATTAGATAACGAAATTATTGCAGTGATGTTACATCCTGAAATGCTCGGTGACTCTTAGCGCAACCCGTAGTCGGCGACTATGCCGAGGAAAATCGCCAACCCGGCCCAGTGGTTGTGCAAAAACGCCGCGAAGCAGGCTTGTGGCTCGCGGTCGCGGGTGCTCCAGAATTGCCAAGCAAAGCAGCCGGCGGCCACGGTCAAGCCCAGATAATAGTAGGCGCCCAGCTCGAAACGCGCCCCGGCCAACAACAGGCAGAGCAGCGCCAAGCCTTGCAGGCCGCCGATGATCAGGCGGTCGGCGTCGCCAAACAGAATGGCGGTGGATTTGACCCCGACCTTGAGGTCGTCATCGCGATCGACCATCGCGTAGTAAGTGTCGTAGGCCACCGTCCACAACAGGTTAGCCAGGTACAGCAACCACAGGGTGGCCGGTAACTCACCGGTTTGCGCGGTAAAGGCCATGGGTATGCCCCAGGAGAACGCCGCCCCCAACACTACCTGGGGGTAGTAGGTGTAGCGCTTCATAAAGGGATAGCAGGCGGCCAGTGCGACAGCGCCGAACGACAGCCAAATGGTGCTGCTGTTGGTGCACAACACCAGCGCAAAACTGATCGCCAGCAGCCCGCCGAACAACACCAAGGCCTCGCGCGGTTGCACCTTGCCACTGGCCAGCGGCCGGGCTTCGGTGCGTTTAACGTGGCCGTCGAAGTTACGGTCGGCGTAGTCGTTAATCACGCAGCCGGCGCTGCGCATCAAGATCACCCCGAACACGAAAATCAGCACGTTTGCCACGCTCGGCGCGCCCTTGGCGGCGATCCACAGCGCCCACAGGGTCGGCCACAACAGCAGGTAAATGCCGATGGGTTTGTCCAGGCGCATCAGTTGGATAAAGTCCCAGGCGCGCGGGTGCAGGCGGTTGAGGCTTTTCAGTAGGGCTTGATACATCGACAGGCTCCGGGCGAACTGCGCAAATGCTCTATGAGTTCAGGGGGGCGCGGTTCGCCACATGCTGCCAGAGGCTGGGCAGAAACACCTCCACCACCAACAGCGCCAGGGCACCCCGGCTAAAACCTGAGCGCCGCGCCCAGAGCTGCTCGCTGCGCACCGCGCTGGGCAACCAGGCAGCAGGGTAGTAACAGGCTTGCAGCGGGCCGCGCACAAAGGCCTGATCGCTAAACAGCAACTCGCCCAGCGAGCGATTGCCCAGATGTGCCAAGTCCAGCCCGGAGCCCTCCAGCGCACTGCGGGCCGCAACGCTGCGGGCAAATACCCACGGCTGGCCATGGCCGCGCAAATACACCTCGCGCACCCAACCTTCGCTGCCCTCGGGCACCTTGAGCGCCAGGCACTCATCAACGCGTAAAACCTGCCAGCCTTCCAGCAAGGGCAGCACGCTAAATTGCTGGTCAGCCAGCTCGGTCAGGCGGCGGGTCAGCGAGCCTTGATCGAACAACCAGTCGCACTGCAGGGCACTGGGTGGTACGGGCTGTTGGCTGGCGCTGAGCCAGCGGGCTGTTACGGGATGGGCTGCAGGCAGCGTGGCAGTGGGCATTGGCGGTAACTGGCAGGCGAATAATGCGCCCAGCTTAACATGCTTGGGGGCCCGGCCTGGGGCCCCGGCTAAAGGTTGGGCGGATCGTTGGTACTTGCTTCTAGGCGTGCCAATCAGTACAAAGCGGCCTGCGTCGTGTCTAATAATTGTCCGACAATTT
The DNA here is from genome assembly GCA_019747155.1 of Pseudomonadaceae bacterium. Lineage (GTDB taxonomy): Bacteria > Pseudomonadota > Gammaproteobacteria > Pseudomonadales > Pseudomonadaceae > Aquipseudomonas. The sequence goes on along the minus strand of JAIERD010000281.1, from coordinate 6,130 downwards.
TAAGTGTGCTGAGGTTGCAGTAAATGAAGAAGTGGCAATGTGTGGTCTGTGGACTGATTTATGACGAGTCGATGGGCTGGCCGGACGACGGCATTGTCGCCGGTACCCGCTGGGAAGATGTACCCGCAGATTGGCTGTGCCCGGACTGCGGCGTCGGCAAGTTGGATTTCGAGATGATCGAAATCAACTAATAACCGCTGCCGGTAAGTCGCCGTCGGCTGCTGAGGTTAAGCGGCTGGTGCGCGGGCTGGCGCAATGAGTTAAATGGCGGCCGAGTGGCCGCCTTATTTTTATTTGTGGAGTTTTTATGAGCGCACCCGTGGTGATAATTGGCACCGGCCTGGCCGGTTACAACCTGGCCAAGGAGTTTCGCAAGCTGGATGCGCAAACGCCGCTGCTGCTGATTACCGCCGATGACGGCCGCTCATACTCCAAGCCCATGCTGTCCACCGGCTTTGGCAAAAACAAGGATGCCGACGGCCTGAGCATGGCCGAGGTCGGCGCCATGGCCGAGCAGCTGAATGCCGAGATTCGTACCCATACGCGCATCAGCGGCATTGATCCGGGCCATCAGCAGTTGTGGATTGGCGACGAGGCGGTGGCCTATCGCGACCTGATTCTGGCCTGGGGTGCCGAGGTGATCCGCGCGCCGGTGGCCGGCGATGCGCAAGACGCGGTGTTCCCAATCAATGACCTGGAAGACTACGCGCGCTTTCGCGTGGCCGCCGCCGGTAAGAAGCGCGTGTTGCTACTCGGCGCCGGTTTGATTGGTTGCGAGTTTGCCAACGACCTCACTCTCGGTGGCTACAGCGTCGAGCTGGTGGCGCCGTGCGAGCAGGTGATGCCCGGTTTGCTCCATCCGGCTGCCGCCGCCGCAGTACAGGCGGGGCTGGAAAGCCTCGGCGCGCGTTTTCACCTCGGCCCGGTGTTGACCCATTTGCAGCATGACGCGCACGGCCTGCAGGCGCATTTATCGGACGGCACGCAAGTCGCTTGCGACCTAGTGCTGTCGGCCATCGGCTTGCGCCCACGGATCGACCTGGCTGCCGCCGCTGGCCTGGCGGTTAATCGCGGGGTGGTGGTGGATCGGCAATTACAGACCTCCCACGCCAATATCTTTGCCCTGGGCGATTGTGCCGAGGTCGATGGCCTCAACCTGCTCTATGTGATGCCGCTGATGGCCTGCGCTCGCGCCCTGGCGCAAACCCTGACGGGCAAGCCGACGGCGGTCAGCTACGGGCCGATGCCGGTGACGGTAAAAACTCCGGTATGCCCCTTGGTGGTCTCGCCGCCTCCGCGCGGCGCTGCCGGCGAATGGACGGTGGCGGGCAGCGGCCAGGATATCAAGGCGCTGTGCCACGACGCCGAAGGGCGGCTGCTCGGTTATGCGTTAACCGGTACGGCCGTGCAGGAAAAACTAGCGCTCAACCGCGAACTGCCAGCGCTGTTGGCGTAAATGCCGGGCCTTTTGTCGGTTTAGCGGTGTATATGCCGCGTTGAAGTGTCGGACAAGACTGGCGCCAGTGACAGGCGCATGCCATTCTCCCGGGGTCTGCCGCAGCGTAGAGCTGCTGCGGCGCCTTGGTCGCGGTTCGGGAAGAACCGCACGGACACAACAACAATAAACCGTCTACAAAGAGGCTTTTATGCGTAAACCTGAACTCGCCGCCGCCATCGCAGAACAGGCTGATCTGACCAAAGATCAAGCTGCTCGCGTGCTCAACGCCATACTCGACGAAATCTCCATTGCACTGGGCCGTAAAGACAGTGTCACCCTGGTTGGTTTCGGCACTTTCGTGCAGCGCCATCGCGGTGCACGCACCGGCAAAAACCCGCAAACCGGCGAGCCGGTAACCATCAAAGCCAGCAACACCGTGGCCTTTAAGCCGGGTAAAGCGCTGAAAGGCGCCGTAAATTAAACAGAGAGTGTTTCATTTTCTGTGTATAAGTTCTGCAAGGCCCCGTAAATCGGGGCTTTTTGCTAACTGGGGCAAGTGAAAATATCGAAACAGTGTTTCATTAATTAACCAAAAGAAAAAGTGACCGCATTGAAACAGTAGCGTTTCATTATTGACGCCTTTTCGGCCTGTCTATAGGCTTCCGTGTTCGTGAAAAAAGCGCGGTGTTTCATTTGAAGAATTCAGTCTTTTCGCTCACTACCGTCGTCTTCGATAAGTTGGGCGGTATAAAACTAAAGTTAGTAACTGAAAGTAGCCAAGTTGATATATTTGCCGGCGCGTACGCTTTGCAACGATTCGACAATGGCTCGAAGCCAAATACCATAAGAGTTGATCAGAGTTCAATTCTGATCCTATATCGGTTCTGTGAAATTCAAAAAGTAGATTTGATTGAGCGAATCGCAAATCTTGATCCGCTTACGATCGGTGAAATTGAATCTTTCTCATCATATTGCGGCCTTGCTCAACAGACCAGCGAGCAAGTTAATTCTAATTGGTATGGTGCCCGCATGCGAGGCGCTAAAAAATTTATAGATTACTTATGGCTATTCTATGAGGGGCGGTGCGCTCGAAACTTAGAACAACTTAAAATTGCTAAGCGCTCGTATGAGAGGATGACTGCAGGCTTCAAGTTGTATATGAAAGCTCCTTACAAGAGCGATAAAAAAGACAGGATTGGCCTTACTCCTGCACTTCAGGCTAAGTTCATTGCCATTATTGACCCTGATGAGAGCAATAATTTAAATCCTTGGAAGATTTATAAGGTGCGATGGAGAAATTATATTCTCCTGCTTCTTTTAATGTTGGGCGGAAATCGTAAAGGTGAGACGTTGTTGTTGAAGCTGAACAATTTTCAGCTTACAGGAATGCGGAAGTATTACGATATCGTCAAGAATAAAGATGTGGTTGATTATCCTCGCTCTGAGTCCCCTTCAGTTAAAACGCTCGGCCGGCAGGTAGTGTTACATGACCAACTCGCCGCGCTGATTGAGCACTACATTGTGAATGTCAGAAAAGAATTCATCGGCTGGCAGTCAACAAGCTATGTATTTCTGTCATACCGGGATGGGCGTCCTCTTTCAGTGCAGACTCCTAATTCAATTCTGAATGAGCTTATTAAACAATATCCAGAGTTTGTGGGGCTTCTCAGTCCCCATCGTCTTCGAAATACATTTCATGATCTTTTGAATCAGGCACTGGATAGAAAATTTAAGGGTGAAAGCGGTTTAAGTCGCAAGGTTTTAAAAGCACCTATTCAGGAAGCGGCAGGCGGCTGGGCTAAGAACAGTAATATGCCTGATCATTATGCTAAGGGATCGATACAAGCCAAAGTAGCTGAGTTACAAGCTCTGCTTCAACAAGAAACCCTTAAGGCACAATCGGTTAATTAAATGAACGGACTTCAGTCTCAGTGGGCGTTGGCCGCCAACGATGAACTTTCAGATTTGTGGCCGGGGGGTGCTTTTGTAAAAAGTCGCTTGGGCTATGACATCGAACTATTTGATGAGTATGGGGACTTTCGACCTGTAATAAAATTGCCGGATGATACTGGTGAGTTTATTTATCTTAAATCACAGTATCTTAATCTGTTGGATCTTGAGTTAAGAGAGGTTGCGAGGAGTTATCTAAGATATATCTTGGAGCGATATCACGCCTCAACTGTTAGAATGAAATATAGGTTTTTGGATTTGTTTGCCCGTGAGATGTCTAAAGGAGTTCATATCAACGACTTCTTGGACGGTCTCTCTGTGCTTGAAACTAAAGAGAAAGCAGCATACATCTCTGCTTGTAAGGAGTTCTTGAATTTTCTATTGCTTTGCGGCTATGAAGATCTTTCGCTTGAGTCATATGAGGAGTTCCATAAACTTCGAAATTATTCAGGTAAAGAAAATGCCTATCTAGCTTTATTTGTAATGGATGATGCCAGAGGCCCATTTACAAGAGAGGAAATTTCTCTGCTGTCGGATCAGGTTAATAACCAGAAGCTCCCCTTAGAGTTTCGTCTGGTGTTAGATCTATGTTTATGTTTTGGATTGAGACCGATACAAATTTCTTTATTGAAAAGAAAAGACTTCATTAAAGATGGTAGGAGCGGATTGAGTTATCTTAACGTGCCGCGCGTGAAGCAAAATTCGCGCAATCGGCGAGTTCAATTCAGCTCTCGAATACTTACGGAAAGAACTGCAAGTCTTATCCAGTCTTACATGGATTCTGCAAAAACTCCCGATGGCATTGATCCCGCAGAGCTTCCACTTTTTATTAATTCAAATCCGATACATCTGGAAAGAGACGGAAACTCCTTAGGAAGTCACTACTGGGAAGATACAGAGCGGTTGTCAAGTGACTATTTCTCAGATGAGTCAAAGCGAGCCGTACTTTACCAAAAGTCGAGCGGCAGAATTAATTATATCCTATGGGGAAATGAACATAGGTTGCCATTTTCTCCTCGTACCGGAAAACAATTCAGTTTATGTGCATATAGATTTCGTTATACGGTTGGCACGCAAGCAGTAATGTCAGGCTGTTCGCCAGAAGAGCTTGCCGATTTACTTGATCACAATGATACGAATAGTATTAAGCACTACTTTAGATTCACTCATGAGATGTGGGAAATTCTCGAAAATGCCACGTTGAGTCGCATTGAACAGAAGCAGTTCACAGCTGCTTGGATGAGAGAAGGTGATCTTGTAAATAATATATATAGTCACGTATGTGAGCCAAAAAATTTCAATGTCATAGGGAAGTGTGCGGCTCAATCAATATGCTTCGAGGAACCTGCGATAGCTTGCTATTCGTGTGACAGATTTTGCCCTAACAAAGATGTTACAGCCCATGAAAGTGCTTTGGAAGGTTTGGTAGAGCGAAAAGAGCACTTGCTAACGGTCAGTACCGCTAATGTAGTTTCAGTTATTGACCAGGCCATAGCTGGTTGCCGTGCTGCAATCGCCTACTCTGAAGGGCAGGACGTGGTTCTAATTAATGTGAAGGAAGTCTGAGTGCAAAATATAATGGCACAGGATATTTTGCATGAGGAGCTTCGGATTAAGCTAAGCCGCCTTGCCAGCAAAGCCGAGGAAAGATTCTCAAAGCTCAGTTGTTTCAATGGGTCAACGTGGGAGGATTTCTCCTGGTTATATAACGGAAGGCATAATGTTTATTTGCTGGCTCGTGGAGAAACTAATGCAGAGTTAATGCTACTTAATAAGGTCTTCTTGGTAAGTTATCTCTGGGACAGAAGGGCAGACCACAAGGTGGTATCAGCCGGTCGCGTTATGGACTTATCGGCTGCTGTTAAGTATATGGCTGCTCAGGGTGTTGTGAACCTTAGAGGGCTTGATCAGTCTTCCTACATGACGACGTTTAAATACATTCAAGCACGCTATAAATCACCTGCTGGTGCATGTAGGGTGCTAAATTATTTCATCAAATTTATCTTTAACTATTCCCTTGCTGTTAGCAATTTTGACCTCATCGGCACGCAGGATCTACAAGAAAAAGATAAGTATGGTCGTGTTGCCCTTGAAGATAAGCTGCCACTTCCTGAGTTGGTCAAAGCAATCATTGCGTTGAAGTGGGCAGTGCAAGAACAGTGGGATGGCAGCTTTCGTGCCCAGATGGATATGTTGTCGGTTCTGACTCAAGCATTTCAATATGGATTAGGCCTAAGAATCGGAGAGGTTTTGCGGTTACCTAAGAACTGCTTAGTTACAATAAACGGTGAGTTATATTGTCGAGTATGGACAGAAAAAGGTTCGGAGCCAATCGCTAGGTATGTCCCTACTATCTGGAGAGCCGCCCTCTGTGAAGCGGTTCTCCGAATTGATGCCATCTGCGAACCCTACAGAAAAAGGGCTTTGAGCATTGAAGATGGTTCCTATGCCGAGACTCTCGATTATCGCTTTCAGGGAAGAACAGAAGCAATTGATCGGCATGTTGAGTCTGCCCTAGACAGTCTATCTAAGAAAATAGAATCTAATGTTTCAGCGTCTGAAAGACAGTTGCGCCTCCTGAAGTATCTGCCGGATGAAGAGTTTGTTGAGCTCAAGAATTTGCGTGAGTACTTACCTTTTGCCTCAAAATCACAAGACTCAAATTCACTCCTGAATTCATAGAATAAGTGCAACGTTTGAAACGATAGGCAGAGAGTCAGCCACCGGTAGAATCCAGGCTCT
>JAIERD010000329.1 GCA_019747155.1 Pseudomonadaceae bacterium | reverse complement strand
CATCGGTTATTCCCCTTTGCCGGTGGCTTGCGCCGCAGCCGGGTTGCTTGGGGCCAGATTGCTGGCCTCGCTGACCGTGACTTGGATGCCGGGTTTAACGAACTGCAGGCCTTCGGTGATCAGCCGGTCGCCGGCGTTCAGGCCCTGGTTGATCAGCCATTGATTGCCGACAGTGCGCTCGGCGTGCAGTTCACGCAGTTCAACCTGGTTGTCTTTATTGACCACCAATGCGGTGGGCTGACCTTTCAGGTTGCGGGTCACGCCTTGCTGTGGCGCCAGAATAGCCTTGGCGCTGACCCCGGCCTGCAGTTGCGCATGGACGAACATGCCCGGCAGCAGGTCGTGTTTGGGGTTGGGGAATACCGCGCGCAGGGTCACCGAACCGGTGCCCGGATCGACCGAGACTTCGGAGAACTCCAGATTGCCCACTTCGGCGTACTCGCTGCCATCTTCCAGCACTAGCTTAACCTTGGCGGCGTTGTTGCCGGCTTTCTGCAAGCGACCGCTGGCCAGGTCATTGCGCAGCTTGAGGATTTCCATGGACGACTGGGTGAGGTCGATATAGATCGGGTCGAGTTGCTGGATCACCGCCATGGCCTCGGTTTGGCCGTTGCTGACCAGCGCGCCTTCGCTGACGGTCGAGCGGCCGATGCGCCCGGAAATCGGCGCCAGCACCTTGGTGTAACGCAAGTTGATGCTGGCGCTTTGCACGGCAGCTTCGGCTTGCAGCTGCTTGGCGCGGGCCTCGTCGAACTCCTGGCGGCTGACGGCTTGTTCATCCACCAGCAATTGGTAGCGATCGGCCAGCGACTTGCTTGATTGCAAGGTGGCTTCGGCGCTTTTCAGGGTGGCGGCATACAGCGCCGGGTCGATTTGATACAGCTGCTGGCCGGCTTTAACTTCACGGCCCTCGGTAAACAGGCGCTGCAAGATGATGCCATTCACTTGCGGCCGAACTTCGGCAATCCGGTAGGCCGTAGTGCGCCCCGGTAGCTCGGCAGTCAGGGTGAAGGCTTGCGGCTGCAGGGTGATGACCCCGACCTTGGGCGGCGCGGGCTTGGGCGCCGGTTGTTCCTGCTTGCAAGCGCTGAGTAGCGTGACTAGGGCGGCGGCGAGCACTAGGGTGGGAAAAGCTGGCTTGAGCGACATGCAGACCTCAGATCGAAAACGTAACAGCCGCTAGCGGAAAAGCTGAGCGAATGGCTAAAAAATTGGATGCCGGGAATATACTTACATTCATGCTTGTTTGTAAATTAACAATGCCGGCACAATGTGTAACAAGCAGCGACTCTTAGCTGTGGGGTTTTGCGCTTGGTTGCAGGTGACTTGATGCGACTGCCAGCGAGCTTGCGGGCACCAGGGAAATATTGACGGAGGTTGGTTGGATGGTTCGTCGTACTAAAGAGGATGCACAAAAAACCCGCAGTCAAATTCTCGAGGCGGCCGAGCAGGCCTTTCATCAACGTGGCATGTCGCGCACCACCTTGGCGGAAATTGCCACCATCGCCGGGGTCACCCGTGGCGCGATTTATTGGCACTTCAGCAACAAGGCCGATCTGATCCAAGCCATGCTCGACAGTCTGCACGAGCCGTTGGACGAACTGGCCAAGGCCAGCGAAAGCGAAGATGAAATCGATCCGCTGGGCTATATGCGTTTGCTGTTGATCAAGCTGTTTGAGCAATTGGCGTTGGATGCCAAGACCCGCCGGATCAATGAGATTTTGCTCCACAAGTGTGAATTCACCGATGCAATGTGTGACCTGCGCCAGCAACGCCAGAGTGTTTACCTCGCTATCAGCGGGCGGATCGAACTGTCGCTGAGTAACGCGGTGCGGCGCGGCCAATTACCGGCCGAGCTGAATATCCCGCGAGCGGTGATCAGCCTGCACGGCTATATCGACGGCATAGTCGCCCAGTGGTTGCTGGTGCCGGACAGTTTTAACCTGGCTCAAGAGGCGGCGGCGCTGGTCGATGCGGCGCTCGATATGCTGCGCCTGAGCCCCGCCTTGCGGTGTTGAGACCCAGGAATATTTAAGGCTACCTGATTATGTGTTGCAGGCCCTGTTTTGTAGGGTGGGCTTTAGCCCACCAGCGTTGGATAAGGGGCTTGGTGGGCTAAAGCCCACCCTACGTTTTGCGCTCAACACAGAGCCATATTTAACCTGGGCCCATGCTCGCGGCCAAACGCTGGGTCAGGCCGCATTTCAGGTGCTCGACCAACTGCCGCACCTTCGGCGACAGATGCCGCTGCTGCGGATACAGCGCCCAGACTGCGGTATTCGGCGGTTGTTGCGCCTCCAGCAGCGCCACCAGGGCGCCGCTGCGCAGGTGTTGCTGCACGTAGTAGTCCGGTAACTGGCACAGGCCGAAGCCGCGTAACGCGGCGTCCAGCACCGCCTCGCCGCTGTTGCAGCGCCAGTTGCCTTGCACCCGCAGCGCCTGCTCGCGACCCTCCTGCTGAAACTGCCACTGATCGCTGCTGCCAATTAAACAGTTGTGCCGCGTCAGCTCTGACAAGCTGTGCGGGCGGCCGTAACGCTGCAGGTAGGCGGGCGCGGCGCACAGATGCATGACCCGTGGCGCCAGGCGTGTGGCCACCAGGCGCGAGTCCTGCAAGCGACCGAGTCGGATGGCCAGATCCAGGCCTTCCTGCAGCAGGTCGAGGGGCCGGTTGGTCAGCTCGATCTCCAGGCGCAGTTGCGGGTGCAGGGCCATAAAGTCGTTGAGCAGCGGCACGATAAACCGCTCGCCATAGGCCACCGCGCAAGTCATGCGTAGCAGGCCCTTGGGCTCGCCGGCCAGATCGCCGATGGCGCGCAGGGCTTCTTCGCGACCGTCTTGCAGGCGTTGGCAATGTTGCAGAAAGGTTTGCCCTGCTTCGGTCAGGCTGACTTTGCGCGTGCTGCGATAGAACAACCGGGTTTGCAGGCGCTCTTCCAGGCGCGCGACCTGGCGGCTGATCTGTGACGACGACAGCCCCAGGCGTTCGGCCGCAGCAGTGAACTGGCCGCACTCGGCGACGGCGACAAACTCGTCCAGGCCTTGCCAATCACTCATTAATTATCCCTGTATGGCAATAATGTTTTGCTGTTTGGCGGATTATCCAGCAAAGCGCGGTGATCTACACTCTGCGCTATCGTTAACTCCATCGGAGAGTCCCATGATCAAGTCCCGTGCCGCCGTTGCCTTCGCCGCCAATCAACCGCTGCAAATCGTCGAAGTGGACGTGGCGCCGCCTCAGGCTGGCGAAGTGCTGGTGCGCATCGTCGCCACCGGCGTGTGCCATACCGATGCCTACACCCTGTCCGGTGAGGACTCGGAGGGCATCTTCCCGTGCATCCTCGGCCATGAAGGCGGCGGCATCGTCGAGGCCGTGGGCGCGGGCGTGACCTCGCTGGCGGTCGGTGATCATGTGATTCCGCTGTACACGGCGGAATGTCGCGAGTGCAAGTTCTGCAAATCCGGCAAGACCAATCTCTGTCAGGCGGTGCGCGCCACCCAGGGGCGCGGCGTGATGCCGGACGGCACCAGCCGTTTCTCCTATCAGGGCCAGCCGATTTATCACTACATGGGCTGCTCGACGTTCTCCGAATACACCGTGCTGCCGGAAATTTCGTTGGCCAAGATCCCTAAGGACGCGCCGCTAGAGAAGGTCTGCCTGCTCGGCTGTGGCGTGACCACTGGCATTGGCGCCGTACTGAACACCGCCAAGGTGGAAGAGGGCGCCACCGTGGCGATCTTCGGTCTGGGCGGCATCGGTTTGGCGGCAATTATCGGCGCGAGCATGGCCAAGGCCAGCCGGATCATCGCCATCGACATCAATCCGGCTAAGTTCGAAATCGCCCGGCAACTGGGCGCCACCGATTGCATCAACCCCAAGGACTACGCCAAGCCGATTCAGGAGGTCATCGTAGAGTTGACTGATGGCGGCGTGGACTACAGCTTTGAATGCGTCGGCAATGTGCAGTTGATGCGCGCGGCGCTGGAGTGCGCGCACAAAGGCTGGGGCGAGTCGGTGATCATCGGTGTGGCCGGTGCCGGTCAGGAAATCAGCACCAGGCCGTTCCAGTTGGTCACCGGCCGAGTCTGGCGCGGTTCGGCTTTTGGCGGCGTGCGTGGGCGTACCGAATTGCCCAACTATGTGGCCAAGGCGCAGAGCGGCGAGATTCCACTGGATACCTTTATTACCCACAACCTGCCGCTGGAAGAGATCAACCAGGCCTTCGAGCTGATGCATGAAGGCAAGAGCATCCGCACCGTGATTCATTTCTGAGGCGACGGTTATGGCTCTGGAAAACTTGTCCTGCCAGAAAAGCTTCGGCGGCTGGTATAAGCGTTATCGGCATAGTTCGGCGTTGTTGGGCTGCGATATGCGCTTCAGCATTTACCTGCCACCTCAGGCCGAGCAGGGCGTGCCCTTGCCGGTGCTGTACTGGTTGTCTGGGCTGACCTGTACCGATGAAACCTTTATGCACAAGGCCGGTGCCCAGCGTATGGCGGCCGAATTGGGCTTGGTGATAGTGGCGCCGGACACCAGCCCGCGTGGGCCCGAGGTGCCGGATGATGCCGAGGGCGGCTGGGATTTCGGCCTGGGTGCGGGTTTTTACCTGAACGCCACCCAGCAGCCTTGGGCGCGGCATTACCAGATGCACGACTACGTGGTGCAGGAGCTGCCGGCGCTGATCGAGGCGCATTTTCCGGTGTCGCAACGGCGTGGCATCAGCGGCCACTCCATGGGCGGCCACGGCGCGCTGGTCTGCGCCTTGCGCAATCCGGGGCGCTACCAGTCGGTGTCGGCCTTCGCGCCCATCACCAATCCACTCAACTGCCCGTGGGGTGAGAAGGCCTTCAGCGGCTACCTGGGTGAGAATCGCAACAGCTGGCGCGAATGGGATGCCTGCGCGTTGCTGGCTGGTGCTCAGGAGCGTCTGCCGATGCTGATTGATCAGGGCGATTGCGATGAGTTCTTACTGACCCAGCTACAACCCGAAGCGCTGCAGGCACAGGCACGCCTGCATGGGCATCAGCTGTGGCTGCGCTTGCAGCCGGGCTATGACCATAGCTACTACTTTATCGCCAGCTTTATTGATGACCATCTGCGGCATCACGCGGCGGCATTGCAGGCTTAAGGACGCTGGCTTAAATCGCGTCGGTTTAGGTGCGGTTTAACTTGCTCGGCGCTCGCGGGTAGTCAAACCGGGTAGAATCGCCGCCTGACTTCTGCAAGGCCTGACTTTCATGAGCAACGCTATACGCATTGGCCACGGCTACGATGTGCACCGCTTCGGTGATGGGACTTTTATTACCCTGGGCGGGGTGCAGATTGCCCACAGCTTTGGCCTGATCGCTCATTCCGACGGCGATGTGTTGCTGCACGCGCTTTGCGATGCGTTGCTCGGCGCTGCGGCGTTGGGCGATATCGGCAAACACTTTCCCGATACCGATGCGCAATTCAAAGGCGCCGACAGCCGTGTGTTGCTGCGTCAGGTCCTGGCGCTGGTCAAGGCCAAGGGCTGGAAAGTTGGTAATGTCGACGCCACCATAGTCGCCCAGGCGCCGAAGATGGCCCCGCATATCGAGGCCATGCGCGCACTGATTGCCGCCGACCTGGAGGTCGAGCTGGAACAGGTCAACGTCAAGGCCACCACTACGGAAAAGCTCGGTTTTACCGGTCGTGAAGAAGGGATCGCCGTACATGCGGTTGCCTTGTTGGTGGCGGCATGAACGAGCTTGAATTGCTTGGCCCCTGTGCTTACGGCGCGCCGCTTGGCCGTGCGGTATTAAAAGCCACTGCGGAAGATTTTCAGGTCGATGAAGTGCTGGATATACCACTCGCAGGCACCGGCGAGCACCTGTGGCTGTGGGTGGAAAAGCGCGGCCTGAATACCGAAGAGGCGGCGCGCATTCTTGCCCGCGCCGCCGGCGTGCCGGTGCGCACTGTCAGCTACGCCGGTTTGAAGGATCGCCAGGCGCTGACCCGGCAGTGGTTCAGCATCCAGCTGCCGGGCAAGGCTGACCCTGATTTGTCGGCGGCGCAAAGCGACAGCCTGCAAATTTTAAAAAGCGTGCGACACCTGCGTAAATTGCAGCGCGGCGCCCATGCGGCCAACGGGTTTACGTTACGTCTCACTCAATTAGACGCCGATCACGGAGCGCTGGATGCGCGCCTGCAGCAGATCGCAGCGTACGGTGTGCCCAACTATTACGGCCCCCAACGCTTTGGCTATGAGGGCGGCAACTTGGCCCAGGCGCGCAACTTTGCCATCGCCAAGGTGCTGCCAGAGCAACGCAATATACGTTCGCGGGTGCTGTCGGCGGCGCGCAGTTATTTGTTCAATCAGGTGTTGGCGGCCCGGGTTGCCGATGGCACTTGGCAGCAGGCGCAGGTTGGCGACTTGTTAGCGTTCACCGATAGCCGCAGTTTTTTCCCGGCTGGTGAGGCCGAGTGCAGCGATCCGCGCTTGGCGATTCTCGATCTGCATCCAACCGGGCCGCTGTGGGGCGCCGGTGATTCGCCGGCAGCCGGCAGTAGCCAGATTCTTGAGCAAGCAGTGGCGGCAGGTGAGCCGGGGTTATGCGACTGGTTGGTCGAAGCGGGCATGGCGCACGAACGGCGCATTCTGCGTCTGCCCATCGGCGGTTTGACGTGGCATTATCCCGAGCCAGACATTTTGCAATTGCAATTCGTCCTGCCGGCCGGATGCTTCGCCACCGCTATGGTGCGCGAACTGGTCGATCTGCTGCCTGCGGGACCGACGGATAATTAATGCGTATTCTGATTTCCAATGATGATGGGGTCGCGGCTCCGGGCCTGGCTGCTTTGCATGCGGCGTTGGCCGACTACGCCGAGTGTGTGGTGATCGCACCCGACCAAGATAAAAGCGGCGCCAGCAGTTCGTTGACGCTGGATCGTCCGCTGCACCCGCAACGCTTGGCCAATGGCTTTATCAGCCTCAATGGCACGCCCACCGATTGTGTGCACCTGGGCCTCAACTGTTTGTTTGAGCCAGTGCCGGAAATGGTCGTGGCGGGGATTAATCTCGGTGCCAATCTGGGTGATGACGTGCTCTATTCCGGCACAGTTGCTGCGGCCTTAGAGGGGCGTTTTCTGCAACTGCCAGCCTTTGCCTTTTCATTGTTATCGCGCCAGCCGGACAATCTACCTACCGCCGCCTATTTCGCCCGCAAGCTGGTGGCCGCCCACGCCGAGCTGAATCTTCCGCCGCGCTGCGTGTTGAACGTCAATATTCCCAACTTACCGCTGGAGCGTATTCGCGGCGTGCAACTGACCCGTCTTGGTCATCGCGCCCGCGCTGCGGCGCCGATTAAAGTGGTCAATCCGCGCGGCAAGGAAGGCTACTGGATCTCGGTGGCCGGCGATGCCGAAGACGGCGGCCCAGGCACCGATTTTCACGCAGTAATGCAGGGCTATGTGTCGATTACCCCGCTGCAATTGGATCGTACTTTCCCTGAGGCCTTTAGCGGGCTGGAAGGTTGGCTGGAGGGGTTGCTCTGATGCGCGCGCGGAACCAGGATAAAGATCAACTGCAGCACCATGGCATCGGCATGACGTCGCAGCGTACGCGCGAGCGCTTGATTGAGCGCTTGTATGAAGAGGGTTTGTCGAATCCACGGGTACTGGAAGTTATTCGCCGCACCCCACGGCATCTGTTTGTCGATGAGGCTCTAGCCCATCGCGCCTACGAAGATACGGCGTTGCCTATTGGGCATAACCAGACCATCTCCCAGCCCTATATGGTTGGGCGGATGACCGAATTACTGCTGGCGGACGGGCCTTTGGATAAGGTGCTGGAGATCGGCACCGGTTCTGGTTATCAAACTTCGGTGTTGTCGCAGTTGGTTGAGCGAGTGTTCTCGGTGGAACGCATCCAAGCGCTGCAAGAGCGCGCCAAAGAGCGTTTGCTGGAGCTGAACTTGCGCAATGTGGTGTTTCGTTGGGGCGATGGCTGGGAAGGCTGGCCGGCGCTGGCGCCCTACAACGGCATTATCGTCACCGCAGCGGCGGCGGATGTGCCGCAAGCACTGCTCGATCAATTAGCACCGGGCGGCCGTTTGGTGATCCCAGTGGGCGCCGGCGACGAACAACAACTGCTGCTGATTGTTCGAGATGACCAGGGCTTCACTCGCCATGTACTGGATGCGGTGCGTTTTGTGCCCTTGCTGCACGGACCTTTGGCCTAATGCTTGGACTGAGCGGCCGTTGGGCCGTTGGCAGTATGGCAAGGCATCGGCCTTTGGCCTGGCTGAGCCTGGGCTTGATTTGCGCTGCGCTCAGCGCCTGCAACACGACGCGAACCGGTGGCGTGCAAGTTGTCGACCGTAATACCGGGGCACAGAGTGCTGGGAACTCCCGTCAACCGGTAAACGTTGGTCAATATATTGTGCAGCGCGGCGATACTTTGTACTCGATTGCTTTTCGGTTTGGCTGGGATTGGAAGACCCTGGCCGAACGCAACCGCATTGCGGCGCCTTACGTTATTCGTAAAGGGCAGGTTATTCGTTTTGATGGGCGTACTAATCAGGCGCCGATGGTTGCGCAAAACAGTCGGCCAAACACTGCAGCTGGCAGCGTACCGCCGGCGGTAGTTAGAGCTAATGACGCTGCGATAGTCGCCAGTAAGCCTGCACCAACAGCGGCAGCATCTAGCCCGGTTAGCACAGTTGCAAAAAACTTTACCGGTCGCTGGACCTGGCCGGCAAATGGCGCACTGATCGGGCGATTTTCCTCAAACGGCAGTTTGAATAAAGGCATTGATCTGGCCGGGGAATTGGGCGAGCCTGTTTCTGCTGCGTCTGATGGTTCAGTGGTGTACGCCGGAAGTGGATTGCGGGGCTACGGCGAGTTAGTAATCATCAAACACAGTGATACCTACGTAAGTGCTTACGGTCACAACCGTAGGTTATTGGTGCGGGAGGGGCAGCAGGTCAAAGTCGGACAAGTAATTGCTGAAATGGGTTCAACGGGCACTGACCGGGTGAAGCTACATTTTGAAATTCGCCGTCAAGGTAAGCCTGTTGATCCGCTGCAATATTTGCCCAAGCGTTGAGTTGCCGCTGACTTGTACTTTTGCGTAGTAGGACCGGGCTCGGGTGTTGCCAAGGACGTCCTCTGAGTTCAAACCAACGCGACTTAACAGTGTTGGTTGAATATCGGGGTTAGGTGCTGCCGGAGCTTGTTGTCGAACTCAGCTAAGGACAATAAAAATGGCACTCAAAAAAAAACAAGCGCCGGAGTTTGACGTCGACGATGATGTTCTCCAACTTGAGGAACGCATCGCTGCCGATGATGTCGATGATGAGGAAGCAGAGCTTTCTCTCGCTAGTCCAAAAGCCAAACAGGCAAGCTCACTTAAACAACACAAATACATTGATTACACCCGTGCGCTAGACGCAACTCAGCTGTACCTCAACGAAATTGGTTTCTCCCCATTACTCACCCCGCAAGAGGAAGTGCATTTTGCCCGTTTGGCGCAAAAGGGCGATCCGGCTGGGCGTAAAAGAATGATCGAGAGCAATCTGCGTTTGGTGGTGAAAATCGCCCGGCGCTACATTAATCGCGGTCTTTCACTGTTGGATCTAATTGAAGAGGGCAACCTTGGTTTAATTAGAGCCGTGGAGAAATTCGATCCAGAGCGTGGTTTTCGTTTCTCGACTTACGCGACTTGGTGGATTCGTCAAACCATCGAGCGCGCCATCATGAATCAGACCCGTACCATCAGGTTGCCGATCCATGTAGTCAAAGAGCTTAACGTCTACCTGCGCGCTGCTCGTGAGCTGACACAAAAGCTCGACCACGAACCCTCAGCCGAAGAAATTGCCAACCTGTTGGAAAAGCCGGTCGGTGAGGTTAAACGCATGCTCGGTTTGAACGAGCGGGTGTCGTCGGTCGATGTCTCGCTCGGGCCGGATTCAGATAAAACCTTGCTCGATACGCTTACCGATGAGCGTCCAACCGATCCGTGCGAACTGCTGCAGGATGATGACCTGTCGCAGAGCATTGATCAGTGGTTGTCTGACTTGACCGAAAAACAGCGTGAAGTTGTAGTGCGTCGCTTCGGTCTGCGCGGGCACGAAAGCAGCACGCTGGAGGAAGTTGGCCGGGAGATTGGCTTGACCCGTGAACGGGTTCGGCAAATCCAGGTGGAGGCGCTCAAACGCTTGCGCGAAATCATGGAGAAAAACGGCTTATCGAGTGAGTCCTTGTTCAAGTAATAAGACGCTCGATTAAAGCAAACCCGGCTTCGGCCGGGTTTTTTATGCGCGCCTCGTGTAAGCCTTTGCTTACAGCCTGTGTAGGCATTGGTCGTAATTGGCTTGAAAGGCTAGAGTCTTTCTAAGTGAAATTCTCATAAAATGCTGATATATAAAGATTATTTATTTTTTTGTGATGACGTTTAGGGGTTTTCAGTGAGCTTGCAGGCTTAGCCAGACGAGCTACTATCTCACCTGTGCCAAGGGATAGGTGCAGGTCAGCAAGGATGCGGATCAGGACGTTGCAGGATGTGACTCATCAGGATGATGGAGTAGGAGATAAAGGGAGTAGGGATAAAAGTGGGCGGGTAATCCCCGCCCCTTTTTTTGCCTGCAGAAAAGCAAAAGGCCCGCTTAGAGCGGGCCTTTTGGCAATCGAACTGGTGATCTGGGTGACTAGCGTTCCAGATACTGCAGCTTGTCTTTGACGCCATCCCACTCTTCAGCGTCGGTCAAACCTTCTTTCTTCTCGGTGATATTCGGCCAGATTTCGGCCAGATCCCGGTTCAGCTCAATAAACTCTTGCTGCTCTTCCGGCACTTCGTCTTCGGAGAAAATTGCCTGGGCAGGGCACTCTGGTTCGCAAAGTGCGCAGTCGATGCACTCGTCTGGGTGAATAACCAGGAAGTTCGGGCCTTCATAAAAGCAGTCCACAGGACAGACTTCTACACAGTCGGTGTATTTGCACTTGATGCAGTTGTCGATGACGACGAAGGTCATGGTTGGTTTCTCCTCAGGCGGCGGCAAAGCAGCCCAATTAGCTTGGGACTGCTCGGCTCGGCAATTTGATGGCTCGCGGCACCAGGCTAAAAGGCCGAAGCATCTATAAAAGTGCGCGCGATTCTAACAGCTTGTCGGCGATAGCGTTAGATGCGCGTCTTCCATGTATATAACAGCTCCAGCGCGCGCCGTGGACTCATATCATCGGGATTGAGTTTAGATAATTCATCCAGAATCGGGTGCGGCAGGCTGGAAAAAAGATCGCTTTGCAGTGGTTTGGCCGGCGTGCCGCTTTGTTGCTGCGCCATTTCGTGGGGCAGGCTGCTGGTTTCCAGGCGCGCCAAGTGCTCGCGAGCCCGCAGTATCACCGGCCCCGGCACTCCGGCCAGCTGTGCAACGGCCAAGCCATAACTTTGGCTGGCCGGGCCTGGCAGTACGTGGTGGAGGAAGATGATCCGTTCGTTGTGCTCGGTGGCGTTCAGGTGCACGTTAGCCACCAACGGCTCGCTTTCCGGCAGCACGGTTAGTTCAAAATAGTGAGTGGCGAACAAGGTGTAAGCACGCAATTTGGCCAGTTGTTCGGCCGCCGCCCACGCCAACGACAGACCGTCGAAGGTGCTGGTGCCGCGACCCACTTCATCCATCAGCACCAAGCTGCGCTCGCTAGCGTTATGCAGGATATTGGCGGTTTCGCTCATCTCGACCATAAAGGTCGAGCGCCCACCGGCCAGGTCATCGCTGGAGCCGATACGGGTGAAGATGCGGTCGACCAGTGACAGCTCGCAGCTGGCGGCCGGCACGAAACTGCCGATATGTGCCAGCAGCACAATCAGTGCGGTTTGACGCATATAGGTGGATTTACCGCCCATGTTCGGCCCGGTAATGATCAGCATCCGCGTAGCATCATCCAGCGCCAGATCGTTGGCCACAAAGGGCGTGCTCAGCACTTGCTCGACCACCGGGTGGCGACCTTGCTGGATGCGCATGCAGGGCTCATCGACAAACCGGGGGCGGTTGAGATCCAGCGTCAGTGCCCGTTCGCCCAGGTTACTCAGCACATCCAGCTCCGCCAGGGCAGCGGCGCTGTCTTGTAGGCTACCCAGGTGGCCGATCAGTAGCTCCAGCAACGCGTCGTAGAGTTGTTTTTCCCGGGCCAAGGCGCGGCTCTTGGCCGACAGGGCTTTATCTTCAAAGGCTTTCAGCTCTGGGGTGATAAAGCGTTCGGCGCCTTTCAGGGTTTGCCGGCGGATATAGTCGGCCGGCGCCGATTCGGCCTGCTTGCTGGGTAGCTCA
>JAIERD010000009.1 GCA_019747155.1 Pseudomonadaceae bacterium | reverse complement strand
CGCAGCAGTTTCGGGTGCTGACCATGGTCTGTGACGGCTTGCTGAATAAGCAGATTGCCTACCAGTTGGGGGTGTCCGAGGCGACGGTCAAAGCCCACGTGACGGCGATGTTTCGCAAGCTTGGAGTGCGCACCCGGACCCAGGCGGCTTTGCTGTTACAACAGTTGGAAGCCATTCCCGCCAGTCCAACGGCGCTTTAAAACGGCGCTTTCACGTTTTTTTGAGCGTTTTTCCGGTAGTCTGCCGGCCTCTCAACTTTTGGTTATTTGTACTATGTCACCATTTAAAGGTCAGACCGGTCTGAAGCGAATTTTCAATGCCGGCGGTTACTCGATGGCCGGCTTGCGCGCCGCCTTCACCGGTGAGGCGGCGTTCCGCCAGTTGGTGCTGCTGAATGCAGTGCTGATTCCCTTGACGTTTTTCTTCTCGGTCAGCCGCGTCGAACGAGCACTGATGATTGCCGTGTGCCTGCTGGCGCTGATTGTTGAGTTGCTCAACTCGGCAATCGAGGCGGCGATTGACCGCATCTCGCTGGACCTGCACCCGCTGTCCAAAGATGCCAAAGACATGGGCAGTGCCGCGCAGTTTGTCGCCCTCAGCCTGATTTTCAGTGTGTGGGCAGTGATCCTGCTGCCGTAACGTGTCGCTATACAATTGAAGCCAAGACAATCTGATCGCTGCGGCTGACCCCGGCCGTCAGCGCCTGGCATTGCTGAACAAACTCGCGCATCGCCGTGCTTTGGTATTTTTGCTTGTGCCAGATGAAGTAAAACTGCCGAGTCAGGTCCAGCTCCGGGGTCTCTAGCGCCACCAAACTGCCACGCCGAAAGGCATCTTGCAGGGCCAGGCGCGAGATACAACCAATCCCCAGGCCGGACTCGACGGCGCGCTTGATTGCCTCGGTGTGTTCCAGCTCCAGGCGGATATTCAGCGCTTGCGGGTGGTGGCGCATGGCTTGATCGAAGGTCAGGCGGGTACCGGAGCCGCGTTCGCGCATGATCCAGGCTTCCTGCGCCAATTGCGCCACGCTGGCTTCGCCGCATTTGGCCAGCGGATGCTGGGGGGCGCAAAACACCACCAGCTGGTCTTCAACCCAGGGTTGCACCGTGATGTCCGGGTGCTGGCATTCACCTTCGATTAGACCCAGATCAATTTCGTAGTGCGCCACTTGTTGCACTATGTGCTGAGTGTTTTGCACATGCAGGGTGACCCGGCATTCCGGGTGGCGCTGCATAAAACGGCCAATCAAGAGGGTGGCCAGGTAATTACCCACCGTCAGGGTGGCGCCGACCGCCAGCGAGCCGAAGCCGCTCTTGCCATTGAGAAGGTCTTCCACGGCCTTGGCTTGATCGAGCAACGCTACCGCTTGTGGCAATAGTTGGTGGCCGAGGGAGTTGAGGGTCAGGCGTTTACCGGCGCGATCGAACAGTTGGCAGCCGGATTGGCGCTCCAGTTCGCTGAGCGAACTGCTGGCCGCCGACTGTGAAAGTGCTAAGGATTCGGCCGCACGGCTAACGCTTTGCTGCTGGGCGGTGGACACGAATACTTGGAGTTGTCTGAGGGTAAAATGCATATCGATATAACCGATATTCCATATCTTGATAATTCATTTAACAGATATTGTCGCTGCTCGTAGAATAGCGCGCAATGGTGCCTGTCTGGCACAGGCAATTGATTGAGGAGAGCTGCATGAGCAACCTGAACGTCGAGCGTGTACTCAGTGTGCATCACTGGAATGACACCCTGTTCAGCTTCAAAACCACCCGTGACCCTGGTCTGCGTTTCGAGAACGGTCAGTTCGTGATGATCGGTTTGCAGCAGGAAACCGGGCGGCCGCTGATGCGCGCTTACTCGATTGCCAGCCCGAACTACGAAGAGCACTTGGAGTTCTTCAGCATTAAGGTGCAGAACGGCCCGCTGACCTCGCAGTTGCAGCACTTAAAGCCTGGCGATGAAGTGATGGTTAGCCGCAAACCGACCGGCACCTTGGTGCTCGACGATTTGCTGCCGGGTAAGCATCTGTACCTGCTCAGCACTGGCACCGGTCTGGCGCCTTTTATGAGCGTGATCCAAGATCCTGAGACCTACGAGCGTTTCGAAAAAGTCATCCTGATTCACGGCGTGCGCTACGTGAACGAAGTGGCCTACCGCGAGTTCATCACCGAGCATCTGCCCAAGAACGAGTTCTTTGGCGACGCGCTGAAAGAAAAGCTGATCTATTACCCCACCGTGACCCGTGAAGAATTTGAAAACATGGGCCGCCTGACCGACCTGATGCGCAGTGGCAAGTTGTTCACTGACATCGGCCTGCCACCGATCAACCCGCAGGACGACCGCGCGATGATCTGCGGTAGCCCAAGCATGCTCGACGAAACCAGCGCAGTGTTGGACGGCTTTGGCCTGAAAATCTCAGCGCGCATGGGCGATCCAGGCGACTACCTGATCGAGCGGGCCTTCGTTGAGAAGTAAGCTGTTTGCTTAAACAACAAACCCGCCGATTGGCGGGTTTGTTGTTTATGGCGGGTGTTTATTCCGCTACCACTTCCAGCACGCAGATGCGGGTCGGCTCGGGGTAATGCCAGCGCACCTGTAAATCCCATAGGCGGGTGCCATAACGTCGCTCGGGGCTGGGCTGCTGGTAGGCTGGGCGCGGATCTTGGGCCAGGCATTGCTCGATCAGCGCCACCAGCGGCTCTTGCAGGCGCAACCCATGTTGTTGGGCAGCGCTTAAGGCTGCAGCGCTCCAGTCCACGGCAATCAGTTCGGGTGGTGCGGCGGCGATCTGGTTCACGGCGCTCGGCAGGCAATCGGCATAGGGCACATAGGGTTTGATATCCAGCACCGGGGTGCCATCCAGTAAATCAATCCCCGACAAATACAGGCGGCCCGGCTCGACCTTGTCCAGCTTGACCACCGACTGGCCTATGCCGTTGGGCCTGTGTGTCGAGCGGGTGGCAAATACCCCCAGCGATTGATTGCCGCCCAGGCGCGGCGGCCTCACCCGCAAGCGTGGCTGAGCTTCCAGCGCCTGATGAAACAGAAACAGCAACCAGACATGGCTGACCTGCTCCAGGCCCTCAATGGCCTGCGGCTGATCGAAGGGCGCGACCAGCTCCAACACGCCACGGGCCGCCGGGGCTAATTGCGGCTGGCGCGGAATAGCGAATTTTTCTTTGAAGCAGCTGCGGACAAAGCCGACCGGCGAAACGGCGTAAGACATAAGGGGGCCAAAAAAAAGTAGACCCCGCCATGCTAACCGATTAGCCGCTCGCTGGCGCTCTAGCGCCAGTTCAGTACCGGCCAGCCGGCCTGCTCGGCATGGGCCTTGAGCACTGGGTCGGGGTTAACCGCCCGTGGCTGAGTGACCAGCGACAGCAGTGGCAGGTCGTTGCGCGAATCCGAGTAAAAGTAGGCGCCATCGAGACTTTCGCCTTGCTCGGTAAGCCAGGCTTGCAGGCGTTTTACCTTGCCCTCGCGGTAGGTGAGGATGCCTTGGGTGTTGCCGCTGTAGCAGCCGTGTCGTTCTTCCAAGTCGATGGCCAGTACTTCGTTGACGCCCAGGCGCTCGGCAATCGGCCCAACCAAATGCACTCCCGAGGCGGAAATCACCAACAGCCGGTCGCCGGCGGCGCGGTGCTGGGCCAGGGTTTTGCAAGCGTCGCTGTAGATTAACGGCTCGATAATGTCTTCTACAAAGGGCTCGACCACATGGGCGACTTCTTCGGCGGTGCGCCCCACCAGCGGTGACAGGCTGAAGGTCATGTAGTCTTCCATGGCCAGCAAACCTTGGGAGTACAGGGCCATCAGCTCAGTGTCGCGCTTAAGAAAAGACTCGCCATCGACCCAGCCGAGCTTGGCCATATAGGCGCTCCACAGGCTGGCGCAGTCGCCGTCGATCAGGGTTTCGTCGAGATCAAAAATTGCCAGGGTCATCATGCCACCTCCCGGATAGCGTCGGCGGCAATGGTCAGGCTGAGTTGCTGGCCATTGGCGTAAAGATCGGCTGCCGAGCGGTTGAGTACGTCGATCAGCAGTTCCACTCCGCGTGCTTCGACCCGGTAGCGGATCACGTTGCCGAGCAGGCTGTGGCTGCGAATTTGCGCCTCGATGGCGCCCGTCTGGCCGAGCTGGATGGATTCCGGGCGAATCGCCACCCGGCTGTTGATTGGCCGGAGCAACAAGCGGCTGGCGGCGTCTGCGTCCAGCAGGTTGTAGTTACCGATAAAGCCGGCGGCGAAGGCATCGACGGGTGCGGTATAGAGGGTTTCGGCGGCGCCACTCTGGACGATTTGGCCGGCGTTCATCAGGAAGATCCGGTCGGACATCACCAGCGCTTCCTCTTGGTCGTGGGTGACGAAAATGGTGGTCAGCCCCAGTTCGCGCTGGATGCTGCGGATTTGTTCGCGCAGGTGTTTGCGGATCCGTGCATCCAGTGCCGACAACGGCTCATCCAGCAGCAACAGGCGTGGGCGGGTGATCAGTGAGCGGGCCAGGGCCACCCGTTGGCATTGGCCTCCAGACAATTGATGTGGGTAACGGCTGGCAAAATCCTGCAGTTCAACCATGCGCAAGGCCTCGTCCACCCGCTGGGCGGTCTCGTCCTTGGCGACCTTTTGCATGCGCAGACCAAAAGCCACGTTCTGCGCCACGGTCATATTGGGGAACAGCGCGTAGCTCTGGAACACCATGCCGATGTCACGCTGCTGCGGGCTGAGCGGCACTAGGTCTTGGCCGTTGAGGATGATCTGCCCGCCGCTGACCTCGGTTAAGCCGGCGATGCAGCGCAGCAGGGTGGACTTACCGCAACCCGAGGGACCGAGCAGGGTGATGAATTCACCCTGGGCGATCTCGCAGTTGATGTCGGTAAAGATCGGTGTCGCGGCGTAACTTTTGTGCAGGCCGCGAATGCTTAGAAAGCTCATGACTTGTCCTTGTTCAAGCGGTTGGCTGCCCAGGTGAACAGCAGCACGAAGAAGAAATAGGAAATCACCAGGGCGCTGTTGAAGTGGCCGCTGCTGTTACGCATGTTGTTCAGGTACACCTGCAGGGTCTCGTAGCGGGTGCCGACCAGCAGGTTGGCGAACACGAACTCACCGAACAGGAAGCTGAAAGATAAGAACAGCGAGACCATCAGACCCTTGCGCAAATTCGGCAGCACCACCAGATAAGCCGCTTGCCAGGTGCTGGCGCCCAGTAGGTGGGCGGCGTCCATTAGGTCCGGCAGATTGATCGCTTGCAGGTTGTTGGTGATCGCCCGGTACATAAAGGGCAGCGCCACGGTGAAGTAGCAGCCAATCAGAATCCACGGCGTACCAACCATCGCCAGCGGCCCCGAGCCATAGACCTGCAACAGCCCCACCGAGGACACCACCGGCGGCACGGCGAACGGCAGCAGAATCAGGATGTTCATCAGCCGGTCGAGTTTCGGGAAGTAGTAATGCACCACAAACAGCAGCGGCAGAATCAGCACTACCGCTAGCAATAAGGCGGCGCAGCAGATCAACAGTGAGCGACCGAAAGCGGCGAGAAAACGGCTATCGCTCCACAGCGCCACGTACCACTTGAAGGTCAGGCCGTCCGGCAAAACCGTCGCCGACCAGCTGGTCGACAGCGAATAGAGCAGGGTGCCGGCCAGCGGCAGCAGCAAAATCAAGAACAGCAGCCAGACCACCAAGCGGTGATAGAGGGCGGCCGGTTGGGCATCAGTGCGCGACATGGTAGCTCCTCTTCAGCAGCCACTGCTGAGCGGCGGTAATCACCAGCATCAGGCCCACCAGTACCATGGCCAGGGCGCTGCCCAGGTTCGGGTCGAGGGTGATGTCGCCGGCGACCATGGCCGCGATGCGGATCGGCAGCACGTTGAAGTTGCCGGTGGTCAGCGCATACACAGTGGCATAAGCGCCGAGGGCGTTGGCCAGCAAAATCACGAAGGTGCCGAGCAGCGCCGGGGTCAGCACCGGCAGGCCGATATGCCGCCAGAACTGCCAGGGACTGGCGCCGAGCAGGGCGGCGGATTCGCGCCAGTCAGCACGCAGGGCATCGAAGGCCGGGTAGAGCAGCAGTACGCCGAGCGGGATCTGAAAGTAGCTGTAAAGCACGATCAGGCCGGTCTTGGAGTAGAGGTTGAAGTCGCTGATTACCCCGGACTGCTTCAGTAGCAGGGTCAAGGTGCCGTTGAAGCCGAGCAAGATGATAAAGGCGAAGGCCAGCGGCACGCCGGCGAAGTTACTGGTCATGTTGGAGAAGGCCATGACGAAATCGCGCAGTTTCGAGTCGACCTGGCGCAACGAATAGCTGCCAAGAATGGCGAAGAACATGCCGATCAGGCTCGACCAGAAGGCAATCTGCAGGCTGTGCTGGATGGCCTGCAGGTAGAAGCGCGAGGCGAAGATTTTCTGGAAGTTCGCCAGGCTCCAGCTATCGCCACTGATCAGGCTGTGGACTGCGACCCAGACCAGCGGTGCGATCTGAAACAGCAAAAAAAACAGCGCGAAGGGCAACAGGCACAGCAGTGCCAGCCAGCGGCCACGTTTGCCGGCAGAGGGTGGGGCACTCACTTAAGCAGATCCTTGCACAGGGGTTTGTCGTGGGCCGCGCCGAGCAGCGTGCAGATAGTGCCGCACAACTCGGTTTGTTTGGGCTGGGCGTCGGTGTCGTGGCTGAATGCGTCGCCCAGCACGAACAGCGGTACCTCGCGCTCTTCGGGCAGCAGGCCGTTGTGGGAGCGGTCGTTGTTCATGCCATGGTCGGCGGTCACCAGCACCTGGTAACCGGAATCTAGCCAGCGCTGCAGATACTCGGCCAGCAATAAGTCGGCCTTGCGCGCGCTGTTACGGTACTGCGGCGAGTCGAGGCCGAACTTGTGCCCGGCGTCGTCGATATTCATCGGATGCACCAGCAGAAAATTTGGGCTGTGGCGCAGGCGCAGGTGTTCCGCGTCGGCGAACAGGTGCGAATCCGGGTAGTGGTCGGCGTAGTAAAAGTGGCCGTGCTGGATCGGCAGCTCGGGGGTGTCGCTGTGGCGGTCGCGGGCGGCAACAAAGGGTGCGCGGTTATACAGCTCGCTGACCCAGTGATAGGCCGCCGCAGCGGTAGTCAGGCCGGCGTTACGGGCGTAATGGAAGATGCTCTGCTGATTGGACAGGCGTACCACATCATTATGCACGATGCCGCTGTCAATCGGCGGCACGCCGGTGAGGATGCACTCGTACAACGGTCGCGACAGCGATGGCAGCTCACATTGCAGTTGGTACAGGGTGCCCCGGCCCGCCGCGCAGTAAGCCTGCAGGTGGCCCAAGGTATGGCGGGCGACCTGAAAATTCAGGCCATCCAGAATCACTAGGATGACGTTGTGTTTCATGGGCTTCTCGATGGATGCGTAGGATGGGTGGAGCAAGCTCAACCCATCCTACGAGCTCAAACTCGTTCGGGATCTAGACGAGCGCAGGGGAGGCAAGGCGAAAACAGGCGAGGAAGCGCAGTTTACTGGTGTAAATGAGCATTCCGAGCCTGTTTTCAACGCTGTCTCCCCAAGCGCAGTCAGATACCGGGCGAGTTTTACTACATATTGATGATCACGTGCTCTTGCCACAGTTGCGGCAGTGCTTTGGCGGTGGCTTCCCAAGCCTTGGCATCCTTGACCGGCCGTACGTTGACGTACTGCGCGTTCGGCAGCAGCTTGGCTTGTACGTCGGCCGGCAGGGTCAAGTGCTCGGCGCGGATCGGCCGGGCATTGCCTTTAGCCAGGTTGATCTGGCCGGCATCGCTGAGGATGTATTCCCGCGCCAGCTTGGCGGCGTTGGGGTTCTTGGCGTACTTGTTGATGATGGTGGTGTAGCCGGAAATCACCGAGCCATCAGACGGAATCAGCACTTCGAAGCGGCTTGGGTCGATCTGGTCGCGATAGCTCAGGCCGTTGAAGTCCCAGACGATGCCGACTTCGACTTCGCCCTTCTCCAGGGTCTGGATGGTCGGGTTAGATAGGCCCAGGCGGCCTTGTTCGGCCAGTTCGGCGAACAGGTCGAGGCCCGGTTGAATGTTGGTTTCGTCGCCACCGTTGGCAATTGCCGCCGCCAGTACGCCGTTTACCGCTTGGGCTGCGGCGCTGACATCGCCGATCGCGACCTTGTATTTGCCTTTTTTCAGATCGGCCCAGGAGTGCGGCACGTCTTTGACCAGTTGCTTGTTGACGATAAAGGCGATTGAGCCGGTGTAGGCCAGCATCCAGTTGCCGTCGGCATCTTTGGCCCAGGCCGGGATCTGTTCCCAGGTGCTCGGTTTAAAGGCTTGGGTCACGCCTTGTTGCACCGCAATCGGGCCAAAGGCGGCGCCGACGTCGCCGATGTCGGCACTGGCGTTGTCTTTTTCGGCGGCGAACTTGGCGATTTCCTGCGCCGAGCTCATGTCAGTGTCCATGTGCTTGAGGCCGTAGATTTTGCCCAAATCGACCCAGGTATCCTTCCAGTTGGCCCAGCTGTCCGGCATGCCGACACTGTTAACCGCGCCCTCGGCGCGTGCCGCTTGTTCGAGACTCTTGATATCCACATCATTAGCCATGGCCTGAGTGGCCAGGCTAATGGCGGTTCCCATCAGTGACGCCAGTAGCAAGCGTTTCATGTGAAGCTCCTTTGCGGTTGGGTGATTGGTCTAGATCAGCAATACACGGGCCAATTTAAGAGTTTTAGATGACGTTATTATTTCAATGGGCTGTTTGTTGTCTTCGCTGAGCAACTGTAGCGGTCGGCCGTAGCGTCTGACTGAAAGATTTATCCAGGCTGGTGAGAAGACTCAGGCCAGTGCTGGCTTAGCCTAGGCTAATTATGATTTATGTCATCTATCAGTCATTTGCCCTGCATAAGATAGTCACATTAGCCGTCGATTAGGCGTTTTTAGCTGCTGGTCTATTCCAGAATGGAGTCATATTGATGCGCGAAGATGCGCCGCGAACCGTTACCGCCATTTGCCGGTCTTTGCAGGAGCAAATTGAGCATGGCTTGCTGCCCAAGGGTGGCAAGCTGCCCGCCGAGCGCAAACTCAGCGAACTATTTGCTACCACCCGTATCACCTTGCGTGAGGCTTTGGGGCAGCTGGAAGCACAGGGGTTGATCTATCGGGAGGAGCGCCGCGGTTGGTTCGTCTCTCCACCACGTCTGGCCTATAACCCGCTGGTGCGCAGCCATTTCCATGCGATGGTTAGCGAGCAAGGGCGGCTGCCGGCCACCGAAGTGCTGAGTGCGCGGCTGCTGCCAGCGTCGGTGGAGGTCTGTGCGCTGCTGGAGTTGCCGGCGTTCTCCAGCGTTTGCCAGATTCGTCGGGCGCGACGGATCGATGGGCGTTTGGTGCTGTACGTTGAGCATTACCTGAATCCGGCGTATTTCCCTGGGATTCTGGATTTCGACCTGACCCTGTCGCTGACCGACCTGTACGCCAGCGAGTACGGCATTCATTACGGTCGGGTGCGCTTCGATATTCTGCCAACGGCCTTGCAGTCTGAGGCCGCCAGCAACCTCAAGCTGGCTATCGGCAGCCCAGCGTTGCGCATCACCCGGGTTAACCGCGACCAGCACGGCCGCATCATTGACTGCGACCTAGAGTTTTGGCGCCACGACGCCATTCATGTCAGCGTTGAAGTGCCGGAGTAACCACAGCGCTAGCGCTCTGGCTTGAACTGCGGATAACTCGGGATAGCATCCACACTTAGCCAGGGGCGGTCATGGGCCGTCCAGATGTGCTCGGCGGGTCTTGCCTGTGGATCGTCATCGAGGGTGGCGATCCGCACTATCACGTGGCCTTGGCTGGGCCGTTCGGCGATCAAGTGCGAGCCGCACGCCGAGCAAAAAAGGCGAAACTTGCCCGGCGAGGATTCAAAGCGGGAGAGTTTTTCCTGCCCGTGGGTCCAGTGAAAATGCTCGCGCAGCACCCCGGCCGTGCTGGCAAAGGCGGTGGCGTGGGCTTTTTGGCAGGTCAGGCAATGGCAGTGGACGATGGGCATGTCGAGGCGGTCGAGCCTGTAGCCGATCGCCCCGCACAGGCAGCTGCCGTTGATTGCCTGGGGCTTGGTCATCAGGGCAGCTCAGGACTGGCATAGAAGGCGCTGAGCACTTTGACCAAGTGGGCCAGGTCGTGGCTGCCGGCCAGTTCGCGAATCGAGTGCATGGCGAAGGTCGGCAAACCGATATCGACGGTCGGCACGCCCAGGCGGCTGGCGGTAATCGGGCCGATGGTCGAGCCGCAGCCCATGTCACTGCGGGTGACGAAGCTCTGCACCGGCACCTCGTTTTCTAGGCATAGATGGCGGAAGAAACCGGCGGTTTCGCTATTGGTGGCGTAACGCTGGTTGCTGTTGATCTTGATCACCGGGCCGGCGTTCAGTTTGGGGCCGTGGTTGCCGTCGTGTTTGTCGGCATAGTTGGGGTGCACGGCATGGGCGTTGTCGGCCGAAACTAATAAAGATTTCTGCATGCAGCGGGCAAAGCCATCGCCGGCCGGCAATAGCCGTTGCAGCACTTGCTCGAGCATCGGGCCGTCGGCGCCGCAGGCCGAGCTGGAGCCGACTTCTTCGTGGTCGGTACAGACCAGTACGCAGGTCTGCTCGCTGTCGGCATTCAGCAGTGCCTGCAAGCCGGCAAAGCAGGACAGCAGGTTGTCCAGGCGGGCGCCGGCAATAAAGTCGTCGTTCAGACCGATTACGCTAGCCGCTTGGGTGTCGTAAAAACTCAGCTCATAATCCAGCACCGCATCGGCGTTGAGGTCGTGCTCAATGCTCAATTGCTCGGCCAGTAAGGCGCGGAAATCGGCGCCGTCATCACCGGCGATCTGCGCCAGAATCGGCGGCAGCTCGGTTTGCGGATTGATCGCCCAGCCCTGATTGGCTTCGCGATTGAGGTGAATGGCCAGGTTGGGAATGGTGGCTATGGCTTTGCGAAAATCGATCAGCTGGCTTTCCACTTTGCCATCACGGCGAAAGGTTACCCGCCCGGCCAGGGACAGGTCGCGGTCAAACCAGGGCGCTAACAGCGCGCCGCCATACACCTCGACGCCCAGCTGCCAGAAGCCCTGGCTCTGTAGCTCCGGGTTGGGTTTCACTCGCAAGCACGGGCTGTCGGTATGCGCGCCCACCAGGCGCAGACCGGCCTCAAGGGGCGAGCGCAGGCCGAGCTGAATGGCAATGATCGAGGAGTCGTTGCGGGTCACGTAATAGCGCCCACCGGCCTCAACGGTCCAGCTCTGACGTTCGTCCAGGTGCAAATAGCCCGCGTTTTCCAAGCGTTGAGCAAGGCTGGCAGTGGCATGAAAGGGGGTCGGTGAGGCCTTGAGAAAATCAATCAGGCCTTGGTTTAACTCATCGTGCATACGAGGCTCCGGGCGGTTATGCCCGGAGTTTAACGCATCGGCTTGCGCAGCTGAGCCACTGCTGAAGTTTTGACTGCTGATTGTCGCGGGCTAGGCGTCTAAAACGGTGCCGGGCACTCGAAACGCATAGCTTCGCCGCTCTGCGGGTGGGTCAGGCTGAGCATGCGCGCATGCAGGCAGAGGCGCGGGTAAGCGGCGAGGGCTTCGGGGTGGGCGTAGAGGCCGTCGCCCAGCAGTGGGTGGCCGATGGAGAGCATGTGCACGCGCAGTTGGTGAGAGCGGCCGGTGATCGGGGTGAGTTCGACGCGGCTGTAATGGCCGCAGCGCTCCAGTACCTGCCAGTGGGTCAGGGCGTGTTTGCCGAACTCATAATCGACCACATGCCGTGGTTTGGTCGGCGGGTCGTAACGCAGTGGCAGGTCGATGCTGCCACTGTCCTGCTCAGGTTCGCCCCAGCACAGGGCGATGTAGGCTTTCTCAGTTTCGCGGTCGTGAAATTGGCGCGACAGTTCGCGATGGCTGTCGGGGTCGCGGGCCAGGACTATAACGCCGGAGGTTTCCCAATCCAGTCGATGAACGATGCGCGCCTCGGGATAGCCGTTTTCTTGCAGGCGTGTCACCAGGCAATCTTTATTGTCATCGGCGCGACCGGGCACTGAGAGCAATAAAGTTGGTTTGTTGATGACCAGCAGGGCGGCGTCCTGGTGAAGGATTTCAATCTGGCTAAGCGGCATGGGCGTCTGGACTGGCTTTGGTAGGAGCGGATTTATCCGCGATGCTCTTGGCCTGTAAAAGCTTCGCGGATAAATCCGCTCCTACAGGTGGTGTATGCGGCTGTAACAAAATGGCGGCCACCAAGGCCGCCATTTGTTCAGTCATCACTGCAAGAC
>JAIERD010000578.1 GCA_019747155.1 Pseudomonadaceae bacterium | reverse complement strand
ACCGCAATCAAAGCCGGCCTGCCCCATGCCGTACCCGCCCTGACCCTCAACAAGGTTTGCGGCTCGGGCCTCAAGGCCTTGCACCTGGGCGCCCAGGCGATCCGCTGCGGCGATGCAGAGGTGATCATCGCCGGCGGTCAGGAGAACATGAGCCTGTCCAACTACGTGATGCCGGGCGCGCGCACCGGCCTGCGCATGGGTCACGCGAAAGTCATCGACACCATGATCTGCGATGGCCTGTGGGATGCCTTCAACGACTACCACATGGGCATCACCGCCGAGAACCTGGTCGACAAATACGGTATCAGCCGTGAAGCCCAGGACGCCTTCGCAGCTGCCTCGCAGCAGAAAGCCGTAGCGGCCATCGAAGCAGGGCGCTTCGTTGACGAAATCACCCCAATCCTGGTGCCGTCGCGCAAAGGCGAACCCGTGGCCTTTGCCACCGACGAGCAACCGCGCGCCGGCACCACTGCCGAATCCCTGGGCAAACTCAAGCCAGCGTTCAAGAAAGACGGTTCGGTCACCGCCGGCAACGCCTCCAGCCTGAATGACGGCGCTGCCGCCGTGCTGCTGATGAGCGCCGCCAAAGCCGAGGCTCTCGGTCTGCCCGTACTGGCGCGGATCAAAGCCTACGCCAACGCTGGGGTTGATCCGGCGATCATGGGCATCGGCCCGGTGTCCGCCACCCAACGCTGCCTGGCCAAAGCCGGCTGGCAGGTGAGCGATCTGGACCTGATCGAAGCCAACGAAGCCTTCGCCGCCCAGTCCCTGGCCGTCGGCCAAGAGCTGCAGTGGGACGCCAGCAAGGTCAACGTCAACGGCGGAGCCATTGCCCTCGGTCACCCGATCGGTGCGTCGGGCTGCCGCGTACTGGTAACCCTGCTGCACGAGATGCTCAAACGCGATGCCAAGAAAGGCCTGGCCACCCTGTGCATCGGCGGCGGTCAGGGCGTAGCCCTGGCGCTTGAGCGCGACTAGGCAGGCACCAGCCCTACGCGAGCGCGCAACGACCTAGCTTCAGATGAAAACGCCGGCCAAGTGCCAGCGTTTTTCTTGATAAACTGCCGGCCCCATTTCGAGGCGCTGCGCATGTCCACTCTGAATCAGGCGCTGCGCGCCGCCCTACTCAATCGTCAAGCCTTGCTGAGTGAACTGCACAGCCAGGGCACTGACTGTTACCGGCTGTTCCACGGCAGCCAGGAAGGCGCCGGCGGCTTGACCATCGACCGCTACGGCCCGCAATTGCTGGTGCAAAGTTTCCATGCGCAAGTGCCTCGCGAAGCCTTGCTGGAGCTGCATGAAATCGTTTGCGCCGCGCTGAATCAGCCGCTGCTGTTGGTCTACAACGACCGCAGCCAGGGCAATTCGCGCATCGATCGCAGCGATCCAATCTACTCAGCCGAACCGGCCGCGCTGAACGACCTGATCGGCCACGAATGGGGCCTGAATTACCGGGTGCGCGGCCGGCATGTTGGCCAGGACCCGCTGCTGTTTCTCGACCTGCGCAACGCCCGTGGCTGGGTCAAACAGCACAGCCAGGGCAAATCGGTACTCAACCTGTTCGCCTATACCTGCGGTGTCGGCCTGGCTGCCGCAGCAGGCGGTGCCAGCGCGGTGTGCAATCTCGATTTTGCCGAAAGCAATCTGGCGGTGGGCAAAGAAAACGCCCTGCTCAACCCGCAACTGCCGGCGATGGAGTTTTTGCAGGCCGATTACTTTGCCGCCATCCGCCAACTGGCTGGCCTACCGATACTGCCGCGCCGCCGGCAAACGTTGCCGAACTACCCACGCCTGCAACCGCGCCAATTTGACCTGGTGTTTCTCGATCCGCCGGCCTGGGCCAAGAGCGCTTTCGGCACCGTTGATTTGCTGCGCGACTACCAAAGCCTGCTGAAACCGGCGCTGCTGACCACCGCCGAGGGCGGCGTGCTGATCTGCTGTAACAACCTGGCCAAGGTGGCGCTGGCCGATTGGCGCGAACAGGTGCTGCGCTGCGCGGAGAAACTCGGCCGGCCGGTGCGCGACTGCCAGGTGCTCAGCCCGGCGGCGGATTTCCCCTCCCAGGACGGCCAACCGCCGCTGAAAACCCTGATTCTGCAGCTCTGACACGGGCCAAATCCGCAGTGTGCATGCCATACTCCTGAGCATCTTTAGCTGCCACAGATGATGCCACGCCATGCACAAAGGACTGAAACGCACCGTAGCCGCAATTCTCATCGGCCTTAGCCTCTACAGCCTACTGGGCTTTTTGATCATCCCCGGCATTGCCCTGCGGCTGATCAATCAACAGTTGGCCAGTGTCAGCACGGTGCCAGCCAAGCTGGAGCGCCTGCAGCTCAACCCCTTTAGCCTTGAGCTAAGCCTGTGGGGCCTGCACCTGGGGGAGGCGCCAGCCGAGCAGCTAGGGTTTGCCAAGTTACAGGCCGACCTGCAATGGGACAGTCTCTGGAGCGGCGCGCTGCACCTGGTCGATGTGCGCCTAGAACAGGCCAAGGTCGAACTGCTGTTCGCTAAAGATGGCAGCCTCAATCTCGCCCAACTCTTCAAGCTACCCGCCAGCCCCGAGCCCCTCGAACCCGAGGCGCCGAGCGAGCCTTTCCCGCTGCGCATCGAGCGCATCACCTTCGCCGGCGGTCAGCTGCACTTTCAGGATTTGCGCCCCAGTGAGCCGATTGAGTTCGTCTACGATGCCCTCGATTTCAGCCTGAACAACCTCAGCACCCTGGCCGGCGATAGCGCCGAAATGAGCCTGGTGGCCACCGGCCCCAATGGCGGGCGGATTGACTGGCACGGGCAAGTAGCGCTCAACCCAATCAGCTCCAGTGGCCAACTCAAGCTCAGCGATGCCCAGCTAAAAGGCATCTGGCCCTATGTCCGCGACGCGCTGCCATTGGTGCTGCAAGAAGGCGTAGTGAGCCTGACCAGCGACTACAACCTGAACCTGGCCGGCGGCACCCAGTTACAACTGACTAATGTCGACATCCGCCTGGCCCCCTTTGCCATCAACCGCCTCGACGGTCAGCCGCTGCTTAAGCTGGCCAGCCTGAACATCAGCGAAACCAGCCTCGATCTGGTCAAGCAACAAGTGCTGATCGGTAAAATCCGCAGCCAGGGCCTGGAAACCTGGGCGGCTCGGGAAGCCGATGGACAGCTCGATTGGCAAAAGCTGTTTGCCGACAAATCCGCCACTCCAGCACCAGCACCAGCACCAGCAGCCCAGCCTGCGCCAACCGCCAACACCGCCACTGTTGCGGCGACCGCCGCGCCAGCAACACCCGCCAGCCCAGCTCCAGCCGCAGCGCCAACCGGTAAACCCTGGCAGGTGCTGCTCAGCGATATGCAGTTGCGCGACTATCAAATTCACCTGGCCGACCGTGGCGTAACTCCCGAGGTTAAAGTCGAGCTCGGCCCGCTGAATCTGGACCTGAATAATTTCGACAGCCTCAACCAATCACCCTTTACCCTGAATCTGGACACCGGCCTGGGCAAGCACGGCAAACTCAAACTCAGCGGCCAAGTGGCGCTCAGTCCAGTCAGCGCCAAGCTCAAGCTCGACACAAAAAATATCGACCTGCGTATCGCCCAAGCCTACCTCGCGCCCTTTGTGCGCATCGAACTGCGCAGCGGCATGCTCGACAGCGCGTTGGCCGTTGACCTGCAGAGCACCGAACCGCTGGCCTTCAGCATCGACGGTGGCGTACAGGTCAAACAGTTGCACACCCTCGACACCGTCAAAAACCGCGACTTTATCAAGTGGCAGCAGCTTGATCTGCAGGGCCTCAGCTACCGCCATGGGCAGAGCCTGGGCATCAACAAAATCAGCTTCGACCAGCCCTACGCACGCTTTACCATCAATGAAGATCGCAGCAGCAACGTGACTGACTTGCTGATTCCGCAACCGGCCAGCAAGGCTGCACCGGCGGCCGCGCAGAGCAAGCCGCTGGTCATTGTCCTGGGCGAAATCAGTCTGAAAAATGGTTCAGCCAACTTTGCCGACCTGAGCCTGAAACCCGACTTCGCCACCGCCATTCAGCAACTGGAAGGCCACATCGGGCGTATCGACAGCAGCCAACCCAAGCCAGCGGCGGTGTCGATCAAGGGCAAGGTCGACCGTTATGCACCGGTAAGCATCGTCGGCAACCTCAATCCCTTCAATCCGCTGTCCAGCCTGGACATGGCGGTGAGTTTCAAACAGGTCGAGCTGACCACCCTGACGCCCTATTCGGGCAAATTCGCCGGTTACCGCATCCTCAAGGGTCGGCTGAACCTCGACCTGCTCTACAAGATCAACCAGGGCAAACTCAACGCCGAAAACAAGCTGGTACTCGAGCAACTTGAGCTTGGCGAGCAAGTCGACAGCCCGGACGCCGTCGACCTGCCGGTACGCCTGGCGATTGCCTTGTTGAAAGACAGCGACGGCAAAATCGAGATCGAGCTGCCGGTCAGTGGCGATCTCAATAATCCCCAGTTCAGTGTTATGCCGATCATCTGGCAAACCCTGCGCAACTTGGTGGTACGCGCCGCGTCAGCGCCGTTCAAATTTATCGCCGGGTTGGTCAGTGGCGCCGATGAGGTCAATCTCGACCGCGTGCAATTCAGCGCAGGCGCCACCGAGCTAGACCCGCAAGCCCAGGGCGTGCTCAACACCCTGGCCGCTGCCCTCAAACAGCGGCCGGTGCTGCGTCTGGAAGTGCAGGGCGTCAGCGCCCAGGCGGCGGATGGCCCGCTGCTGGCCGAGCAACGCTTGCAGCGCGAATACCAAAATACTTACTACAAAGCGCTGCAACGTGACGGTGATACCGTTCCTGCCGATGCCCGCGCGCTGGAAGTCCCCGAGGATGAAAAAGCCGACTTACTGGAAGGCATCTACCGCGTTCAGCTCAAACAAAAAATCCCGGCCGATTGGGACAAGCTCGACAGCGAGCAGCGCAGCAGCAAACTGCATGAAGCGGTGATCAACCACTGGGCCGGCAACCAAGGCTTGCTACGCAAACTGGGCCAGGCGCGGGCAGCCAGCATCAAGCAATATCTGGTTGAGCGCGGCAGCCTGGAAGACCAACGCATCTACCTGCTGGATGTCAGCGTGGCCCCGGCCGAGGCGGATGGCCGGGTCGCCAGCGTCCTGCAACTGGGCAGCCAATAAACGCCGGCAGCGGTCCGGCGCTGACAGACGTCGGGCGCCGGTGTAGGCTGAAATAACCCGAACCCTTGCGGAGCCCGCGTGAAAACCTTGCCGTTAGTTGTCGCCCTATTACTGGCCGGGCTGGCGCTGGCGCCGCCGGCTCAGGCGGCCTCAACCCTGCGCTGCCAAAGCAACTTAATCAGCCTGCAAGATCGCACCAGCGAAGTGCTGGCTAAATGTGGCGAGCCTGCAACCAAGGAGTTTCTCGGTTATCGCGAGGTGGTCGACTACTATGGCGGCGTCAGCCAGGTGGGCATCGACGAGTGGAGCTACGGCCCGCGCAACGGCATGTATTACTACCTGCGTTTCGAAGCCAATCGGCTGGTTAAAATCCAAAGCAAACGCGGCAACTAACCCAGCAGCGCCCCGCCTACCACCAGGAAACAACCCAGATGAAACGCCCGTTATACCTGCTCGCCCTGTTACTGCCGCTGCTCAGCTTGCCGGCCCACGCCGGCTTTCGTTGCGGACAAAAACTGGTCAATGAGGGCGACCGCATCACCGAGGTGCTGCGCAAATGTGGACAGCCCGCCAGCCGCGACCTGCTCGGCTACACCGACACTATCAATGGCAACCTTGGCCTGCAGATTGAGGAATGGTCTTACGGCCCCAACAACGGCATGTATTACTACCTGACCTTTGAAGGCGGACGCCTGCGCACGATTGAAACCAAACGCGGCCAGTAACAGTTCGATACGCCAACACGGACGTTCCTCATGATTATTCTGCCCGCCGAACACCCGCTGGACTTCAAACGCCCACCCGTCATCACCCTGTTGCTGATTGTGCTCAATTGCCTGATCTACTTCGGCTATCAGGGCGGCGACAACGCGCGTGAAGAGCGGGCGGTAAAAACCTATCTCGACGCCGGCCTGCTCAGCCGCGAGAAAGAAATTTTTATTAGTGCCTTCAGCAAAGAGCACAAGCTCAATGCCGAGCAACAAAAAGACTTCAGTGAGCTGCGCAACAAAGACCTGGCCGGCATGCTGCTGACCGATCTTGCGTTCGAAAACCAACTGCACCAAGACCCGGCCTACCTGGCCGACCCGCAGTGGCAAGCCGCCCGACAACCGGCCGAGGCGGTCCGCGACCAGCTCAGTAATTATCGCTTTGGCTTTGTCCCGGCCAAATTCACCGCCCAAGGCGTGTTTGGCGCAATGTTTTTGCACGGCAGCGTCGATCACCTGCTGGGCAATATGCTGTTTTTGTTTATCTTCGGCTTCGCCCTGGAAATCGCCCTGGGCCGCTGGATGTTTCTCGGCCTTTATCTGATCAGCGGACTGGCTTCACACCTGCTCTGGTGGCTACTGGACCCTGTCTGGGTCACTGGCATCGGCGCCTCCGGGGCGGTGTCCGGGCTGATGGGCATGTATTTGGGCGTCTACGGGCTGCGCAAGATCAATTTCTTCTACTGGCTGGGGCCGCTGTTTGGCTATTTTCGCGCACCGGCCATGTGGATCTTGCCGCTGTGGATGGGCAAGGAGTTGCTCGGCATGCTGGAAAATGATCACGTTAACCACTACGCCCACCTGGGCGGCTTGGGCGCGGGCTTTTTGTTGGCATGGCTGCCAAAAAGATTTGGCCGGCTGAAAGTCGATGAAAGTTTTCTGCTTAAAGTCGACCCGGATGCCCAATACAAACGTGAAGTGGCGGCGCTTGCCGAGCTGATCAGCCGCTTCGCCCTCGACCAGGCCGCACCCCGTGGCCTCGACTTACTCAACCGTTATCCGGGGCGCCTGGCCCTGCTGGAACAGCTCTATCCGGTGGCCAAGAGTCGCCAGGACAAGGCCCTGCTCGGCGCCCTGCTCAAGCAACTATTTGCCCTGCCCGCCGCCAGCGGCCAGTTGCCGCTGCTAGAAAAACTGGCCCTCGACATGGGCGATCCAGAGCAACGCCTGCTTGAGCATCCGGCCATCCAACTGCACCTGCTGCAACAACTGCTCAAGGCCGGCGACGAACGTCATGCACTGTATCCGTGGCGCAAACTGGCCTGCCGCGCGCAACCACCGGCGGCCATGCTCGGCCTTAGCCTGCAACTGGGCAAACTGCTCGGCCAACGCCAAGACCGCCACAGCCTGGCCGAGGTTTCAGCCTTTATGCGCGAGCATTTTGCCGATGCCGAGCAAACCCGCCAGCTAAACCTCTACCAACAGAATCGGGCGACTTAAAGCACCACGCGCCGCAAGCCGCACGCGGCCTCCACTCAAGCTTGCTGACGAGTCGCCGCCATCACGATTTCACGGATGCAGACACTTTGCGGCTGCTGATAGGCGAAGCGAATCGCCTCGGCGACATCTTCAGGGCGCAGTACCAAACCGCCCATATCATCCTTCCAAGCTTGATAACCGCGCTTGATCGCCTCATCACTGGTATGACTCAGTAACTCAGTTTCAACCGCGCCCGGGGCGATGGTGATAACCCGCACAGAATCACCAGCAACTTCCTCGCGTAGGTTTTCGGAAATCCCATGCACTGCGAACTTGCTGCCGACATAAGCCACATGATTGGCAAAGGTTTTGCGCCCGGCCACCGAACTGACATTGATGATGGTCCCGCACTGGCGCGCCACCATGCCGGCCAGTACCGCATGGATACCATTGAGCAAGCCTTTGACGTTTACATCCAGCATGCGCTCCCACTCGGCGGGATCTTGCTCGACCATCTTGCCCAGCAGCATCACCCCGGCGTTATTGACCAAGCCATCGACGGGGCCGAACTGCGCCTCGGCCTCCGCGACCGCCTGCAGCACCGCTGCCCGGTCGGTGATATCCACCGCCCGACACAGCGTATTGGGTAACTCCATCGCCTGCATGCGCTCCACTCGGCGCGCCAACAGCAGCAGCGGATGACCATGCGCCGACAGCAGGCGCGCCGTGGCGGCACCAATCCCTGAACTGGCGCCGCTAATCACAATCAGTGGTTTGCTCATCAATACTCTCCAGAAATAAATAATTCGAATACCGCTTGATCTGTAATCAGTGTATTGATCGATCAAAAGGGTTAAAAATGCTTTATTCCGCTCACAGCCATCGGACCAACCTATGGATATCCGTCACCTCTCGGCTTTTATCGCAGTCTTCGAGGAGCGCAACATCACCCTCGCGGCGCAACGTTTGTGCACCAGCCAACCTAGCTTGTCGGTGACCATTCGCCAGCTAGAGCAAGAGCTTGGCACCCAGCTGTTTATTCGCCAGCCCCGTGGCGTTGAGATCAGTGACGATGCGCGCGTGCTCTACCCACAAGCGCGCCGGATGGTTGCCCAGGCCCAGGTACTCAGCCGCCAGTTCCGCCAGCGCGATGATCGTCTGCCATTGATTCTGGGAGTAGAAGCCGATATCGGCACCGAGCATATCGCGGCGTTTTTGCGCCTGGCCTACGCGGGCGTGCCGCAATTGCAACTCAAACTGCAAGCAGGCTGCGGCGGTGACGCCCGCTTGGCCGTGGAAGAACTCTGCTGCGAAGACGAATTATTTTTACCGATTTGGGACGAGCCGTTCGTCCTCAGCCTGCCGCGTGAGCACCGCCTCGCGGACAAACCAACGCTAACCGCCGACGACCTCACCGGTCTGGACTGGATTACCTGCCCGCTGCACGCCGCACACCAGCGCCTGATGAACCTCTACAACAACAGCACGCATTGCGCCGCGGCCGAGGCGGACAGTTTGTACCTCGCCCAGCAACTGGTCGCCGCCGGAGTTGGCGGGGCTTTATTGCCGCGCACTCTGGCCGCACACCCAGACATCATCAGCCGAGCCTTGAGCATGCCCCTGCCCAGCCGCCGCGTCGGCCTCTGCTACGCCGCCCAAGCCCTGGAAAACCCAGCGCTGCGAGCACTGCATGAGCACCTGCAAATGTCTGCAGCGAACAGCCGCGACAATACCCATGCGCAGCCCTGACAAGAGCACTCTCCCGCCCCAGGCGGCTGCGGCGAGCACCGTCAGCACTGCAATTTTACAGCGGTTTGACCACCGCCAACTTGCTGATCAGCGCCTCCAGGCTGGCCACCTCACCGAGCAAGGCTGAGTTGGGATAGCGGGCGCGGATAAAGCCAAGCAGCTGTTGCGCCGGCTCCAACTGCCCCAGCCCTTCGGCAAAACCCCGTGCGGCCAACAGATAGGCACGCGGAATATGCGGATAGTCCGGGAAGCGTTGATGCAGATTACGCAGCAGGCTCAACCCCTCACGGTGCTTATGTCGGGCCAGTAAGGCGCCAGCCAACTGCTCGCAGAGCAACGCATCGGCGGGGAGAAAATCCGCCTGCAGTTGCCGGGCATTTAGCAGCGCCGTGACGGCCAGCGGCGGATTGAGTCGGGCCACCAGCGGCAGGTAGTGGTCGAGATGACGCAGGCAGCGCTCGCGGTCATTCAGCCCGAAGAGCAGCTGATGAAAACGCTCGTTGAGTTTGAGGTCGTCTGGGCCGCGCTCCAGTGCCTGGGTGAGGATTTCCAAAGCCTGGGCGCTCTGCCCCTCCTTCAGGCGAATCTCCGCCTCGGCCAGGGCTTTACGCCGTTGATACTCGGCCACCGGAAAGTAATTTTGCTGGGTTTCATCGGCAATCACATAACCCAGAGCGCCCTGATACTGGAACACCACGTAACCCATCATGGCGCACATGACCACGGCAAAGTAGGCGAACAGCGCCGCCGCAATCGGCATCAGCACCACCCGTGGCAAGCCGCTGGAGAGCATGTACGTCACGTAGCTGGGCGATTGCCAGAGGATAAACAGAAAGGCCCAGAGGATCAGATAGCGCCAACCCATGGCCTTGATCACCTGACCGACCAGCTCCGGACTGAGCGCCGCCGCCAGCTCTTTCTCTAGCGCCAGGCGAATGATGCTGGCCGGCAGCACCAGCATGATCAACAGGTTGACCGCCCAGTACAGCGCCTCGCTGTCAAAGTCGGCAGCCAACCACAGCACTGCTGCGGCGATGATAAAAACCCCCAGCTGCCTGAAGAACAAGGCGAAACCTTCGCCGACAAAGGCGCTCTGCAGACTCGGCGCCTCCTGCTGCGCCTGGCTGCTGGCTTCGATCACGCTATGCAGATATTTGGTGGCGACACTGAGCAGTATCAGCCAGAGGATTTTCGAGCTGGGCATAAACAGACTGGCCAGCGCCAACAAGGCAGCAAACGCCAAAGGCCCAACCTGAAAGGCATACAGAAAAAATTTGGGGATGCGCAACCAAAAAGGTTGCGCGCTATTGGCCGCACCGAGAAAGTTCAGCTTGCTGCGGCACAACGGGCAGACTGCGACTGCATCCTGCTCATCGGCATTCAGCGGCAGGCAACAGTCGCCGTAATCGCGCGGACAACTGGCGCAGTGCCAGGTGGCCGGTTGCGCCGGATGGTAGTGACAGTGGGTCTTGTCCATCGATGACATCCTTGTTTACTACGGTAATAGCGGCATTGTTCGGGCAAAAAAGGCTACGCACCAGTTACAGGTTTCACCCTAGCTAACGGTAAAAATGCAAAACCTGTAGCGATGCTTGTGCCGTGAGCGATTTCACCCGGTAGCCCATTTGCCCGAGTCAGATCGCCAGCAAGCTGGCTCCTACAAAAGGCTGCGCGCATCTCCAACACGTAACTAGGACAGAGCCAAAAAAAGGCCTCGCTAGGGGCGGCTTCGCTGGTTAGTACTTATCCGTTTTTTGGACGTTACTGAATGCTTTGGATTTCTGCTGCGGTCAAGCGGCGATATTCACCCACGGCCAGTGAGCCATCCAAGGTTATATCGCCAATGCGCTCGCGGTGAAGTTCGACAACTCGATTGTCGAGTGCGGCAAACATTCTTTTTACTTGATGATATTTGCCCTCACTAATCGTCAGTCGCACCTGGTTGCCGGACAGACGCTCCAGCGTGGCGGGCTTGGTCAAGTGCTTTTCACTGTTGAGCAATAGCCCTGCCTGTAACTTTTCTTCTGCATCACTGATTAGAGCGTTGGCCAGTGTGGCGCGATAGGTTTTTTGGCACTCATGGCGCGGCGAAGTTACGCGGTGATTCCACGGGCCATCATCGGTAATCAATACCAACCCCGTGGTGTCGATATCGAGGCGTCCGGCGATGTGCAGTATTTTTTTGTTCGGCTCATCGAGTAGATCGAGCACCGTGGGATGGTCGTTATCGATGGTGGCGCAGATGTAACCGAGCGGTTTGTGCAGCATAAAATAACGCGGGCCAACTGGGCTGAGCGCTTCACCGTCCAGCTGTACGGTGTCGGTCGGGCTTATCTGTAAGCTGGCGTCTTTAATCTGCTCGCCATTGACCATCACTCGCTTACTTCTTAGGGCTAGCTTCACCAGGGCGCGCGATAGGTCGGTCGTGTCGGCAATATATTTATCGAGGCGCATGGATTAACAATTCTCGGTTTTGTCTGTGTACGCCAGGGAGTTAATCCAGCAGGGGTAAATAAGCGCTTGAGTCAGCGCCGCATGCAGCCATCTAGGGCCATTGCAGTTCGGCCGCATTGTACTAAATCGCAGACATGAAAAAGGGCCCCGCAGGGCCCTTTCTCAATCACTAGCGCTATTAGGCGCCGGCAGTTTCCGCAGCTTCTGCAGCAGCCACGTCTTTGATCGACAGCTTGATGCGGCCACGGTTGTCGACGTCAAGTACCAGAACCTTAACTTCCTGGCCTTCTTTCAACACGTCGGTAACCTTCTCAATCCGCTGATCGCTGAGCATCGAGATGTGCACCAGACCATCCTTACCCGGCAGGATGTTAACGAAGGCGCCGAAGTCGACGATCCGCTCAACCTTACCGATGTAGATCTTGCCGATTTCGGCTTCTGCAGTGATACCCAGTACGCGCTGACGCGCGGCCTCAGCAGCTTCCTTGGTTTCGCCGAAGATCTTGATGGTGCCGTCGTCTTCGATGTCGATCGAAGCTTTGGTCTCTTCGCAGATGGCGCGAATGGTCGCGCCGCCTTTGCCGATCACATCGCGGATCTTGTCGGTGTCGATCTTCATCGCGATCATGGTTGGGGCGTTAGCCGACAACTCGGTGCGCGAAGT
>JAIERD010000037.1 GCA_019747155.1 Pseudomonadaceae bacterium | reverse complement strand
GCTCTTCCGATCTCACCAGTGACGCACGCCTAGCGATCTGCATTGCGCCGCTGGACGACGGCTTACTGTTGGAGCAACCGGCACTGGCGCTGATCGCCGAAAGCCCGCTGTTTGGTCAGCGGGTGATGCAGCGCCGCCGTCGCGAGAAGCGCGCCGACAGTAACGATGCGGTGATCAAGAACCTCACCGAACTACGCGAAGGCGCACCCGTGGTGCATATCGACCACGGCGTCGGCCGTTATCTGGGCCTGGTAACTCTGGAAATCGACGGCCAGGCCGCCGAATTTCTGACCATGATGTACGCCGAGGAAGCCAAGCTCTACGTGCCGGTCGCCAGCCTGCACCTGATCGCCCGCTACACCGGCAGCGACGACGCCCTGGCGCCCTTGCACCGGCTAGGCTCGGAGATTTGGCAGAAAGCCAAGCGCAAAGCCGCCGAACAAGTGCGCGATGTCGCCGCCGAGCTGCTCGACATCTATGCCCGCCGCGCCGCCCGTGAAGGCTATGCGTTTGCCGACCCGATGGCCGACTACGCAACCTTTAGCGCCGGC
The DNA here is from genome assembly GCA_019747155.1 of Pseudomonadaceae bacterium. Taxonomy (GTDB): domain Bacteria; phylum Pseudomonadota; class Gammaproteobacteria; order Pseudomonadales; family Pseudomonadaceae; genus Aquipseudomonas. The sequence goes on along the minus strand of JAIERD010000037.1, from coordinate 11,603 downwards.
TTCCCCTTCGAGGAAACCCCGGACCAGCAGACCACCATCGATGCGGTCAAGGCCGACATGCTGTCCGGCAAGCCGATGGACCGCCTGGTCTGTGGCGACGTGGGTTTTGGCAAAACGGAAGTAGCCATGCGCGCGGCCTTTATCGCGGTACACAGCGGCAAGCAGGTGGCGATTCTAGTGCCCACCACCCTGCTCGCCCAGCAGCACTACAACAGCTTTCGCGACCGCTTCGCCGACTGGCCGGTAACGGTCGAGGTGATGAGCCGCTTCAAGTCGACCAAAGAAGTCAACGCCGCAGTGGCGCAACTGGCCGAGGGCAAGATCGACATCGTCATCGGCACCCACAAGCTGCTGCAGGACGATGTGAAGATCAAAAACCTCGGCCTGGTGGTCATCGACGAAGAGCACCGCTTTGGCGTGCGTCAGAAGGAGCAGATGAAGGCCCTGCGCAGCGAGGTGGATATCCTCACCCTGACCGCCACGCCGATTCCACGCACCCTGAACATGGCCGTTTCCGGCATGCGCGACCTGTCGATCATCGCCACCCCGCCGGCGCGGCGCCTGTCGGTGCGCACCTTCGTGATGGAGGAGCAAAAGCCAGTCATTAAGGAAGCACTGCTGCGCGAATTGCTGCGCGGCGGCCAGGTGTATTACCTGCACAACGATGTGAAAACCATCGAGAAATGCGCCGCCGACTTGGCCGAACTGGTGCCCGAGGCACGCATCGGCATTGGTCACGGACAGATGGGCGAGCGCGATCTTGAGCAGGTGATGAGCGACTTCTATCACAAGCGTTTCAACGTGTTGATCGCCTCCACCATCATCGAGACCGGCATCGACGTGCCAAGCGCCAACACCATCATCATCGAGCGTGCCGACAAGTTCGGCCTGGCCCAGTTGCACCAGTTGCGTGGCCGGGTCGGTCGCAGTCACCACCAGGCCTACGCCTATTTACTCACCCCGCCGCGCAAGCAGATGACCCCGGACGCCGAGAAGCGCCTGGAGGCCATCGCCAATACCCAGGATCTCGGCGCCGGCTTCTTGCTGGCCACCAACGACCTGGAAATCCGCGGCGCCGGCGAACTGCTCGGCGACGGCCAGAGCGGACAGATTCAAGCGGTCGGCTTCACCCTCTATATGGAGATGCTCGAGCGGGCGGTCAAATCGATCCGCAAGGGCGAACAACCCAATCTCGACCAGCCGCTGGGCGGTGGTCCGGAGATTAACTTGCGGGTGCCGGCGCTGATCCCCGACGCCTATCTGCCGGACGTGCACACCCGCTTGATCCTGTACAAACGCATCGCCTCGGCCGCCGACGAAGACGGCTTGAAGGAGCTGCAGGTAGAGATGATCGACCGCTTCGGCCTGCTGCCGGAACCTGCAAAAAATCTGGTGCGCCTGACCCTGCTGAAACTGCAGGCGGAAAAACTCGGGATCAAAAAAATCGACGCCGGCCCCCAAGGCGGACGTCTGGAGTTCTCCCAAGACACCTGCGTCGAGCCGCTGACCCTGATCAAGCTGATCCAAGGCCAACCGAACCGTTACAAGTTCGAAGGCGCCACCCAGTTCAAATTTCAAATCCCCATGGAGCGCCCGGAAGAGCGCTTTAACGTAGTAGAGGCATTGCTTGAACGCCTCGCACCCCCGATTGCCATGCCTAAAAAGGACTGATCCATGCGTTTGTTCCGCCTCCTGCCCCTGCTACTCACCCTGCTCAGCCCGCTGGCCTTTGCCGACAGCAATTATCAGGTCGAACTGATTCTGTTTCGCCAGGCCAGCACTCCGCTGCTCGCCAGCCAGCCAGCACCGGATGATTGGGCCGGCGACGCGCAACTGCCGGCCAGCGGCAGCGAGCGCAGCACCGCGCTGAACGCCGAGGCCGCCAAACTGAGCCCTGCCAATGGTTATGAGGTGTTGCTGCACCAGGCTTGGCAGCAAAGTGTTGGCCCGAACCCGGTAAAAATCGCCCTGAGCAACGGCCAGGAGCAATTCGGCCAATACCCGGCCGAAGGCACCCTAAGCATCAAGCGCGAGAGTTTTGTCGATATCAGCGCCGATTTTTGGGTCAACCAATTCGATGCCGACGGGATAGTCACCGCCAGCGAACATCTCAAGCAAAGCAGCCGCCTGAAAAACGGCCAAGTGACCTACCTCGACCACGGCAGCCTGGGCGTACTGATCAAGGTAACGCCGCTCTAAGTGTTGAGCCTTCCAGTTAAATCCCAACCATAAAAAAACCGCCGAAAACCGGCGGTTTTTTTATGCGGCCGCAGTGCTTAGCCAGCTAATACCTGCGCCAGTGTCGCCTTGACCTTATCCATGCCCTGGGCCAGCACCCGCTCGATTTCCGCCATGGTGATCAGCTCGTCGGATTTGCCGGCGGCCGGGTTAACCACCAACGCCAAACAGCCGTAAGGCAGTTCCAACTCGCGGGCCAGCAAGGCTTCCGGCATGCCGGTCATGCCGACTATGTCGCAGCCGTCGCGTTGCATGCGGACGATTTCCGCCGCAGTTTCCAAACGCGGGCCCTGGGTGCAACCGTACACGCCAAAGTCGCTGAAGGAGCAGCCTTGGGCCTGCAAGGCGGCCAGCAGCTTGGCCCGCAGCGGTTCGTCGTAGGGATAACTGAAATCCACATGGGTGACGTGCTCAAGCTCACCCGCGAAATAGGTGTGCTCACGGCCGTAGCTGTAATCGATGATCTGATCTGGTACGCAAAAATGCCCCGCCGGCATCTGGGCATGGATACCGCCAACCGCGTTCACCGCAATGATCGCCTCGGCGCCAGCCTGTTTGAGCGCCCAGAGGTTAGCGCGATAGTTGACCTGATGCGGCGCAATCCTGTGCGGGTGACCGTGACGGGCGAGAAACAGTACCTCGCGGCCCGCATAGTTACCGCGCAACACCGGCGCTGAAGGCGCGCCGTAGGGCGTGTCGATCTGCAGCTCGGCATCAATGTGCAAGCCATCCAACTGGGTCAGGCCGGTGCCGCCAATAATTGCGTAAACAGTCATGCTTAATCCTTAACTTCTAGTCAATCAGTTGGGCGGCCCGCAAGGCCCCCACGGCCGTCAGCCAACGCGGCTGCTGGCGATAATCGGTACTGGCCACGGCTTGCCCGCGCATCCGCTGCAAGCCCGAAGGCGCGGCGACCCGCAGTCGCTGCAAGGCGCTCAAGGCCAATTCGGCGGCGCCGCGATCATTGCAGACCAGGCCCATGTCGCAGCCGGCCGACAAAGCCGCCTCAATCCGGCTGGCGGCGTCGCCCACCACGTGGGCGCCGGCCATCGACAGGTCGTCGCTAAAAATCACTCCGTTAAATTGCAGTTCGCCGCGCAAAATATCCTGCAACCAGCGCCGCGAGAAACCCGCCGGCAAGGCATCGACCTGCGGATAAATCACATGGGCCGGCATCACCGCAGCCAGTTGCTTGCTGAGCAGTTTGAATGGCAGCAAGTCGGCCCCACGAATCTCGTCGAGGCTGCGCTCATCCACCGGGATGGCCACGTGGGAGTCGGCCTCGGCCCAACCGTGCCCAGGGAAATGCTTACCGGTTGCCGCCATACCGGCGGCCTGCATGCCGCGAATAAAGGCGCCGGCCAGCAGCGTGGCGAGTTGCGGATCGCCATTGAAGGAGCGACTGCCAACCACCTTGCTGCGCTGAAAATCCAGATCCAACACTGGGGCGAAACTCAGGTCCAAACCCACCGCCAGCACTTCCGTGGCCATCAACCAGCCGCAGTGCTCGGCCAACTGGGCAGCATTAGGCTTGCCGGCGATTGCAGCCATCGCCGGCAAACGGACAAAGCCCTGGCGCAAACGTTGGACCCGACCGCCCTCTTGGTCGACGGCCAGCAACACGTCTGGTCGCACAGCGCGCACCGCCATGCTCAGCTCGCGCACTTGCTGGGGCGATTCGATATTGCGGGCAAACAGAATCAAGCCACCAACCTGTGGTTGGCGCAGCAATTGACGGTCCTCGGCGGTGAGCCAAGTGCCGGCAATATCGAGCATCAATGAGCCTTGCATAACAGCTGTAGTCACTTTAAATAACCTGGTCAGTGCAGTCCGCCGTCGCCCATTGAGGGCAGGCGGCTGGATCAATCATCAGCGGGCAATGCAGCGGCACGCGCGCAAATAATTCAATTAAATCAGCGTTGCGCAGGCGCACGCAGCCATGGGAAAGCGGCACGCCCATAGGTTCACTGTCGGGGGTGCCATGCAGATAGATGTAACGGCGAAAGGTGTCGACGGCGCCGAGGCGATTGCGCCTGGGCTCACAGCCACTGAGCCAGAGTATTCGGGTCAGAATCCAGTCACGGGAAGGAAACTCGGCCTGCAACGCAGGCGAATACAGCTCGCCGGTCCAGCGCCGGCCACGCAACACCGCGCCACTGGGCAACCCCGCGCCAATCTTCGCCCGCACTTGATGCAAGCCACGCGGCGTACAGCCGGAACCGTTTAATTCACCGGCGCCATTCAAGGCCGTGGATACAGGCAGACGCAGCAGCAATTGACCGCTGGCGAAGCCATACAGTTGCTGATCAGCGAGAGAGATATGCAGAAAATCGATATTACGCATGGGCGGCTAGCTTAGCCGATCAGCCTCGCCAAGCCCACCCGTCAGGCGGTGTGAAAACTACTGCGCTCGGTTATGCGGCCTGCCGTGCGCGTTATTTAGCCGTTTGCGGGACGGCTTTGCTGCGCGGTTTAAGCTGCGCACTGGCCAGCGCTTCATCGGTAACGCCAGTGTCGGCACGCATACCGGCGGCCAAGAACGGCACCATCAGGCGCATGACCTGTTCAATGGAGGTATTCACCCCAAAGTCATTCTCGGCAATCGCCCGTAAGGCTTTAATTCCCGACATGCTGAATGCTGCGGCGCCCAACATAAAATGCACTCGCCAAAACAGTTCAATCGGCGGAATCCGTGGCGCGGCGTCGTTCACCAGCAACATGTAACGGCGGAACACCTTGCCGTACATATCCTCCAAATAGCGCCGCAAGTGACCCTGACTCTGACTGAATGCCAAGCCCAGCAAACGCATGAAGATCGACAGGTCATTGCCGCTGCGCGGGTTAACCGCCAGCGACTGCTCAACCAGAATTTCCAGCAACTGTTCAAGGGTCAGCTTGCACTCAGGCTTGGCCTGTCGGCGATCAAGATCGCGCTCAAGGCTCAAGCAAAACGGCCCCAAAAACCGTGAGAACACCGCCTGAATCAGGGCTTTCTTCGAGCCGAAGTGGTAATTGACCGCAGCGAGGTTGACCCCAGCTTTACTGGTAATCAGCCGCAGCGAGGTCTCAGAGAAACCCTTCTCAGCAAACAATTGCTCTGCTGCATCGAGAATTCTTTCGACAGTTTCCGACTGGGCCATGCTTGCTCCGCCTAACGCACACTTGTTTAAAACGTATGTTTTAGCATGCTAACCGAATGGCCGCAAACATCTCGCAACATCTCCCGCACAAACCCAGCCTCCGTGCCTATAAAGCCAGACGCAGGGTAATGCGAGCAGGTTACATACAGCCGTAGCTGACTTTACAACTTGATTAAGCAGACAAAGATTGCCAAGCAAATTTCACTGTATATAATCACAGCACCTGTATAAACAGACAGACCACTACCATGATCAAGCTAACGCCACGCCAAACAGAAATTCTCGCTTTCATTAAGCGTTGCCTGGAAGACCACGGCTTTCCGCCGACCCGCGCAGAGATCGCCCAAGAGCTGGGCTTTAAATCGCCCAATGCAGCCGAAGAGCATCTCAAAGCGCTGGCCCGCAAGGGCGCGATTGAAATGACTCCCGGCGCCTCACGCGGCATTCGTATTCCGGGTTTTGAGCCACGCAGCGAAGAAGATGGCCTGCCAATCATCGGCCGGGTGGCAGCCGGTGCGCCAATTTTGGCCCAGCAGCATGTCGAAGAATCCTGCCAGATCAACCCAGCCTTCTTTCATCCACGCGCCGACTACCTGTTACGCGTACGCGGCATGAGCATGAAGGATGTCGGGATTTTCGATGGTGACTTGCTGGCGGTACACACCACCCGTGAAGCGCGTAACGGCCAGATTGTGGTGGCCCGTATCGATGATGAGGTCACGGTAAAACGCTTTGAGCGCATAGGTTCGAAAGTGCGCTTAATTGCCGAAAATCCAGACTTTGCACCGATTGAAATCGATCTCGAACAACAAGACCTGATAATTGAAGGTTTAAGCGTCGGCGTAATCCGCCGCTAGAGGAGGCTTTATGCAGTTGCCACAGTCGTTTGATCAGGCGCAATTACCGTTATTTGAAGCATTTTTGGCGCAGTCACTCGCACCAATTTTCACCGATAGCACTGAACTGAATTGGACTGAAGAGACGCATCTGGTCAGCGAGCTCTCGCTGCGTGGCGCCTCTGGCCACTGCCTAAACTTGCTCGCACCGGTTTTACGCGACCTAAGCCAAAATCAAGATGCGCGCTGGCTGACCCTTATAGCCCCGCCCAGCAGCTTGACCCGTATCTGGCTGCGTGACGCTGGACTCAACCGCGAACGAATATTGTTGCTGCAACCGCACGGCCAGCAAAGCGCGCGGGACCTGGCCTGCTCGGCCTTGCGCCTGGGCCGCAGCCATACCGTGGTTAGCTGGCTACAACCACTGGATCGCCTGACCCAACAACTGCTCGCCAATGCCGCCCATGCAGGTGACAGCCAAAGCCTGAACATCAACCAGCGCTAAGCAGCTCTGGCACCAGCCAAAAACAAACAAGGCACCCGAAGGTGCCTAGATAAACGCTGTAGCGCAGCATTCAATGCTCAGTGATGGCCGATAAAGCCAACCTCAATGCAAAACCTGCGGCGCATCATCGCGCGGCAATTCACCCTCAGCCAGGCGCCCCGCCATTTGCACGCCGACACTCAACATGGCTTTAGCCACTTCTATATGTTGACCATGCAAAAACGCTTTGGCATCGCCGGAAAACTCCAGAGTGACTAACGCCTGCTCGTCATCGGCGCGACGCAGCGCAATGCGCCCATCCGGCAGCTCGACGATTTCCAGAAATGATGTAGGCATAAACTCTGATCTCCACGTAAGCCGGCCATTGTAACAGCCCACAGGTCTCAGATCAGCGCCACTCAGCACTCGCTGAGTGACTCGCGAAAGCGCAATGCCAATTCTTTCAACTGCTGACGCCAGGCTTCAAGATCCTCACGCGACAGCTCAGGTACTTCTTCATCCAGACTCACTGCGGCTATCAGCGGCAAGGTTGGATCAATCTTGGCTTTTTTCGGCGCTTGGGGCGGTGTAAACAAACCCGCATAAGCGGCTAGCAACTGCGCCAACCAAGTTTGCGGGTTCACCGCCAACTCAACCAATTCGGCCATTTCCGGGCTGGGCGCCGCCGCTAGTACATCCTTATTGAGCAGCAACTCAACCCGCGCAGCACTGGCACCGGCGATATGGTAGAAACCGGCGATCTCGTGGCAGAGCCCAAGTAACGCGCCATACAGGTGAAACAAACTGCTTTCTCGTTCGGCCTGAATCAAGGCCTGGGCATTCAGCGCCCGCCCATCGATAGCCTTCTGCCATGCGGCAAGGGCGAGGCCTGCGTAGTAAATTTTTTGATTAGTGCGGGTATAGAGTTCGTAAGCCATAACAGCAGCCTCAATATCAATAAGCAGCGCTTAGCAGGCCGTTGAAAAACTACTGCGCTCGGCCATGCTGCGTTGAAATCAGCCTCAAAATGCTCATTTACGACCAGTAAACTACGCTTTTTCGGCTGATTTCGCCTTGCATGACCTTCGCTCGCTACATTTTTCAACGGCCTGTTAGCCGGCACTACTTAGGGTAGACGCCGGCAACGCCATCAACGCTTGTCTTCAACCTTCCAAGCACCGTTGCTGAAGAACGCGCGCCAGCCGGTTGGCTTGCCTTCTACTTCGCTCTGCACGTATTGCTCACGGGTTTTACGGCTAAAGCGAATAATCGCCGGATTACCATCCGGGTCTTTTTTCGGCGCATCGCACAGGTAGTGGTGCTTAGGATCGATTTCAGACTTGTGCGGAATGATCTCGATGACCAGCGGCGCACGGGTTTCACGGTTTTTCGGGAACTGGCTGGCCGCCAAGAACATCCCCGCCGCGCCATCACGCAACACGTAGGTGTCATTGACCTTCTCGCACTTGAGTTCCGGCATTTTCACCGGATCCATCTTCGGCGGCGCGGCCTCACCACTTTTCATCAATTTGCGGGTGTTTTTGCACTCGCTATTGGTGCAACCGAAGAACTTACCGAAACGGCCGGTTTTCAGCTGCATCTGGCTGCCGCACTTGTCGCAATCCAGGCTCGGGCCTTCATAGCCTTTGATCCGGTACTGGCCGTGCTCAATCTCGTAGCCCGTGCAGTCTGGGTTATTGCCACAGATATGCAGTTTGCGCGTCTCATCCAGCAGGTAGGCATCCATCGCCGTGCTGCACTTAGGGCAGCGATGCTTGCCGAGCAACACCAAAGATTCCGACTCACCTTCGTCGTCGGCGGCAATCTCATCGCCGGCAACCAGATTCAAAGTCTCCTTACAGCGCTCCTTGGGCGGCAAGCTGTAACCAGAGCAACCGAGGAATACCCCGGTGGAGGCGGTCCGAATCATCATCGGCCGCGCACAAACGCGGCAGGCGATATCGGTTGGGGTCGGCAGGTTGGCGCGCATGCCGGTGTCGCCTTCGGCAGCAACTTCGAGTTTCTTCTTGAAGTCGCCGTAGAACTCATCCAGCACGTTTTTCCAGTCACGCCCGCCTTGGGCGACGTCATCTAGATGCTCTTCCATGCCGGCGGTGAAGCCGTAATCCATCAAATTGGAGAAACTTTCGCTGAGACGCTCGGTGACTATGTCGCCCATCTTCTCCGAGTAGAAACGCCGATTATGCAGCGCTACGTAACCGCGCTCTTGAATGGTCGAAATGATCGCTGCGTAAGTCGAAGGGCGACCGATGCCACGCTTCTCCATCTCTTTCACCAGGCTGGCTTCTGAGAAGCGCGCCGGTGGCTTGGTAAAGTGCTGGCAAGGATCAAGCTTGATCAACTTGAGCGTTTCGCCCTTGAGCATGTCGGGCAGTACATCGTCATCACCGGGCTTGCTGATTTGCGGCAAGGCACGGGTATAACCGTCGAACTTCAGAATGCGGCCTTTGGCGCGCAGCTCGAAGGTGCCGGCAGCAACGCTGACGGTCGTCGAGAGGTATTCGGCAGGCGGCATCTGGCAGGCCACGAACTGGCGCCAGATCAGCTCATACAGGCGCTCGGCATCGCGCTCCATTCCGGTTAGCTGGGTTGGCTTGAGGTTCACATCGGAAGGACGAATCGCTTCGTGCGCTTCCTGGGCACCGGCCTTGCTCGAATACACCAAGGGCGCAGCCGGCAGATACTGCTTGCCGTACTCGCTCTCAATAAAGCCACGCACCATCTCCACGGCATCGGCTGACAGGTTGGTCGAATCGGTACGCATATAGGTGATGTAGCCGGCCTCATACAAGCGCTGGGCCATCATCATGGTCTTCTTCACGCCAAAACCCAGACGAGTGCTGCCCGCCTGTTGCAGGGTGGAGGTAATAAACGGCGCGCTGGGCTTGCTGCTGGTGGGCTTGTCTTCGCGCTTGGCGATGCTGTAGCTGGCGGCTTTGAGCTTCTCCAGCGCGGCCATGGCCTGAGTTTCGTTCAGCGGCTTGAAGGCTTCGCCGTTTTCACGGGCCACTTCAAAGCGCACATTGGCGCCTTTGACGGTGCCGAGATCAGCATTAATGTCCCAATATTCTTCGGGGTTGAAGGCGCGAATTTCGCGCTCACGCTCCACCACCAACTTGACCGCAACCGACTGCACGCGGCCGGCCGACAGGCCACGGGCGATCTTCGCCCACAGCAGCGGCGAGACCATGTAACCCACTACGCGATCGAGAAAGCGCCGCGCCTGCTGGGCATTGACTCGATTGATATCGAGCTCGCCGGGCTTGGAAAACGCTTCCTTGATGGCTTTTTCGGTGATCTCGTTAAACACCACACGCTTGTAGCGGCTGTCGTCGCCGCCGATTGCCTCACGCAGGTGCCAGGCAATCGCCTCCCCCTCGCGGTCCAAGTCGGTTGCGAGATAGATGGTGTCGGCATCTTTGGCTAAACGCCGCAGCTCTTCGACGACCTTCTCTTTACCGGGCAGAATCTCGTAATGAGCCTTCCAGCCATGCTCAGGATCGACGCCCATGCGCGCGACCAACTGGCGCTTGGATTTCTCCTTGGCCGTCAGTACGGGCGCGTCAGCCGCGGCCTTACCACGCTTGACCGGCTCTTTGGCAGCACTTGCCGAACCGCTGGTAGGCAGGTCTCGGATGTGGCCGATACTCGACTTCACCACGTATTGGTTACCCAAATACTTGTTGATGGTCTTGGCCTTGGCCGGGGATTCCACGATTACCAGCGATTTGCCCATGGATCGGAAAGTTCCTGAATTCAGAGAAGAAAAAGCACGAGGCAGCTTATGCGGCACCGCTATATATAGTGGCCATATAGCTCAGGTCAAGCGCAGTAAATGCGCAGGACAAGCTTAAGGGCTGGAATAGGTCGACTCTTCAGCCGTGATCAAAGCAAAACGCGGAACCCCTTGGCCATCCACCTCAACCACTTCGGTGAACATGCTTAAGGGCCTAACCCAGTGGCCGTAATCGCCATAGAGGGTCTGGTAAACCACCATCCACTCTTCCGTTTCACTGTGCCTGGCCAAGCCAAACACCCGATACTCCGGGCCTTTGTAATGGCGATAGATGCCTGGTTGAATAAACATCGCCACGCTCCTAAAAATAATTGACCCAGAAAAACAAAAACCGGGGCACATGGCCCCGGCTTTACCCAATCAAACCCTTACAGGCGTTCGAAAACGGTGCTGATGCCTTGGCCGAGGCCAATGCACATGGTGGCTACGCCGAGCGAGCCGCCATTTTGCTTCATCACGTTCAGCAGAGTGCCGGAAATCCGCGCACCGGAACAGCCGAATGGGTGACCGAGGGCAATAGCGCCGCCGTGCAGGTTAACCTTTTGCTCCATCTTGTCGATGAGTTTCAGGTCTTTCAGCACTGGCAGGGCCTGTGCAGCAAAGGCTTCGTTCAACTCGAAGAAGTCGATGTCATCGATGCTCAAGCCAGCGCGTTTAAGCGCCTTCTGAGTCGACGGCACTGGACCGTAGCCCATGATTGCCGGATCAACACCGGCAACCGCCATCGAACGAACCACGGCCATAGGCTCAATGCCCAGGTCCTTAGCGCGCTGAGCCGACATCACGATCATGCAAGAAGCGCCGTCGGTGATTTGCGAGGAAGTACCCGCAGTCACAGTGCCGCCTTTTGGATTGAACGCAGGCTTAAGTGCCGCGAGGCTGGCCAGGGTAGTTTCCGGACGAATGGTTTCGTCGTAGTCGAAAACTTTCAGGAAGCCATTTTCGTCAAAGCCTTGCATCGGGATGATTTCATCCTTGAACTTGCCTTCAACTGTGGCTTTCTGCGCTAAGCGGTGCGAACGCTCACCAAATGCATCTTGGCGCTCACGGCTGATGCCGTGCATTTTGCCAAGCATTTCAGCGGTCAA
>JAIERD010000393.1 GCA_019747155.1 Pseudomonadaceae bacterium | reverse complement strand
CAACGTTACAAGGATGTATACGGCGGGGAAGTTGTTACCTACGCCGCTCAACCGGATCCCGAGCGTAAGCCTTGGCGAAAGAAGGCCAGCCTTCTTGATCAAGCATTTCAGCAAGAACTGAATAAAATCGAAAAAGCTCGTCAGTCGACCTAAGCGACTGACCGTTTAAGCGTGCCATTAAACTCGAACGGACAAATCCCCCTGCAACCTAATCCAAGTCAACCTTTGGCTGATTAGGCGAACCGACCAGCAGGTGCTGTATAGGCCTTGGGTCTTTCTCTGGCATAATCGCCGCCTCAATTTTGGCATGGTCATAAAACCTTCATGTTAGATCTATTCAGTGGGCTTGATGCCTGGGTTGTAGTTAGCTTGCTACTGGCCTTGGCTTTCGTCCTGACTTTTGAGTTCATCAACGGTTTCCATGACACTGCTAACGCGGTGGCTACGGTCATCTACACCAAAGCCATGCCGCCGTACTTGGCGGTGATTTTCTCCGGGATTTTCAACTTCCTCGGCGTACTGCTAGGCGGTATCGGTGTGGCGTATGCCATCGTGCATTTGTTGCCGGTTGAGTTATTGATCAACGTCAACAGCGCCCACGGCCTGATCATGGTGTTCTCGCTGCTCGGCGCGGCCATTGCTTGGAATCTGGGTACTTGGTACTTCGGTATCCCGGCGTCGAGCTCACACACGTTAATCGGTGCGATTCTTGGTGTCGGCCTGGCCAATGCCACGCTCAATAACATTCCCTTGGCCGATGGCGTCAACTGGCAGAAAGCCATTGATATCGGTATGTCTCTGGTTGCCTCACCGCTGCTCGGGTTTATGGTCGCCGCCCTGATTCTGCTCGGACTGCGCCGCTGGCGTCCGCTGTCAAAAATGCACAAGACGCCAACCGAGCGCTTGGCCATCGACAGCAAAAAACATCCGCCGTTCTGGAATCGTCTGGTGCTGATCCTGTCCGCCATGGGCATGAGCTTCGTACATGGCTCCAACGATGGGCAGAAAGGTATCGGCCTGATCATGCTGGTGCTGATCGGCATAGTGCCGGCGCAGTTTGTCCTCGATCTCAATAGCAGTACTTACCAGATCGAGCGTACTCGCGACGCCACCGAGCACCTCAACCAGTTTTACCAACGCAATGCGGCAACCCTCAGTGATTATTTGGCTTTGGGTAAAGTTAACGGCAGTGAAATGCCGAAGAAATTCCGCTGCGAACCGCAGTTGACCGAAGCCAACATTGCCAGTGTGCTGAGCAACCTCAAGGGCGTGGAAAGCTATCAGAGCCTGAGCGCTGAAACCCGCATTGAACTGCGCCGCAACCTGCTTTGCCTCGACGATACGGCGAAGAAAGTCGGCAAACTTAAAGACCTCGAACCGCGCGAAAAGGCCGACCTGGACAAGCTGCGTAAAGACCTGACGGCCACCACCGAATACGCGCCGTTCTGGGTGATTTTTGCGGTCGCCTTAGCCCTTGGCTTGGGCACCATGGTCGGCTGGAAGCGGGTAGTTCGCACCGTCGGCGAGAAGATCGGCAAGCAGGGCATGACTTACGCCCAGGGCATGAGCGCGCAGATCACCGCCACCCTGGCGATTGGCATGGCCAACCTCTACAGCCTACCGGTGTCGACCACTCACGTACTGTCGTCTGGCGTTGCCGGCACCATGGTGGCGAACAAGAGTGGCCTGCAAAGTGGCACCGTGCGCACCATCCTGATCGCCTGGGTACTCACTCTGCCGGCGTCCATGCTGCTGTCAGCCGGGCTGTTCTGGCTGGCATCCAGCATCATTCAGTAAGTTTTACTGATTAAAAAAGAGCGCCTAGGGCGCTCTTTTTTTGCCCGGCTTTTGGCCCAGGCCCTGTCCACACAACAGCGCCAGCCAGGTAAGAGGCAGTGGCAAGCATTGTTATCTGCCCGCTCCCGGCCATGGCGTTACGAAAATAACTTTAAGCCAGCGCTACCCAAGCGCAGCCAAGGCCTTTAGACTGTACGCATAAACAGTATTCTATAGAATCAATAACCGTAATGGCATGTGAGGTGGTGAATGGCCGTCGAAGTGGTATACCGCAGCAGCCGCGATTTGGAGCGCTTATTCATGGATAAAGCTGAAGCTGATCGTCATGACAAAATGCTCGAACTGGCCGAACTGCTCACTGAAGTGCTGCAAAAGGCCGCGCCTTCGCTGAGCGAGCAACAAGGTGAAGAAATCGGCATCTACATGGCCAAGAACCGCGATGTTTTTGCCAAGGCATTCAAGAACCAGCCCGAAGCCTTGAGCGAGCTGTTTGCCCCGGCCGCCTCGGCCGAGGATTAACCGCAGGCAGCAGCGCTAAAACGAGAAAGCCCCTGACGCTTAGTGCCTCAGGGGCTTTTTATTGGCGCTGCGCCCGTTATGGTTTGAAGAGCGGTTTCGTAGGGTGGGCTTCAGCCCACCGCATCTGAACGCAGCAGAACTGGTGGGCTAAAGCCCACCCTACGTTTTGCACTCAACAGGTGACGAGCACAAAGCCTTTATCCTGCCAAGTAAGTGTTCAGTCCTCGACCTCTGGCAACTCCAGAGCAGTCACCAACACCTGCATAAAGCGCGCAGCCTCACCGCCGGTAACTACCCGATGATCGAAGGTCAGCGACAACGGCAACATCGGGTGGATCACCACCTGGCCTTGCCAGGCCACGGCTTCGTCGCGGATGCCACCGGAGCCGATGATCGCCACCTGCGGCGGCACCACTATTGGGTTGGCGTAGCGACCGAACAAGGTGCCGAAGTTGGACAGGGTGATGGTCGCCCCAAGCATCTCTTGCGGCGGAATAGTCCGCGCCTTGGCGTCGGCCCGCAAACGCTGCATGCCGGCTTTCAAGTCCGCCTTTGAGCGCGCCGCCACATCACGCAGCACCGGCACGAACAGGCCATCCGGGGTATCCACGGCGATGCCTAAATCAAGCTGCGAGCAGAGTTTCAGCGCCAGGGTTTTGCCATCGAACCAGGCATTCAACAAGGGCTCGGCTTTACAGGCCACGGCAATCGCCTGACCGAGGCGGATCAGCGGGTCGCGGGCCTTGCCCCAGCGGTGCAAGTCAGCATCGCCGTACAGGGTGACGGGCACCACCTCGGCATGCGAGCGGGCCATATTGAGCGCCATGCTACGCCGCACCCCGCGCAGCTTTTCCCCGCCAAATTTGTCCAGCGCCGCCTGCGCGGCCGCCTCCACATCTGCCCGCGTCACCGAGCCGCCGGCGCCTGAGCCCGGCAGACCATTGAGCTCGACCCCCAGCTGCCTGGCCAACTGACGCACCGCAGGCGCCGCGCGCGGGCCAAGATGGGCCAAGCTGGAGGGCGCGGCACCGACGCAAAAACTGTCCTCTTCGCTGCCACTGCCGCTGTCGAGGCGCCCGACCACGGTGCCGCTCTCCTCCCCCTCATAGCCCAGCAAGGGCTCACCGACATGCAAGAGGCTGCCGGCGGCGCAACACAGTTCGACCACCACGCCATCGTAAGGCGCTGGAATATCGACAATCGCCTTGGCGGTTTCCACCGACACCAGTAACTGGTCGGCCTTGACCGTATCGCCGGCGCTTACATGCCACTCGACCACCTCGGCTTCCTGCAGGCCTTCGCCCAGATCCGGTAATTTGAAGTACTTCATGCCACGCCCTCCGCAGGCTGCTAGCTGTAATTCAGGCTGCTGTTGCAGGCGGCCAGAATGTCCGCCACCGCCGGGATATAGAGTTGCTCCAGGCGGTACAGCGGCGGCGGGATATCCGGCGCCGTGACCCGCAGAATCGGTGCCTGCAAATCTACCCAGAGCCGCTCATACAGGCTGGCAGCGATTTCCGCCCCCACCCCGCAGGAGCGCGGCGCCTCGTGCACAATCACCGCCCGGCCGGTTTTGCGCACCGAGGCTTCCAGAGTGTCGAGGTCCAACGGCTTGATGCAGGCAACGTCGATCACCTCCACTGAGACGCCCTGCAACGCCAACTCGCTCGCCGCTTGCAGGGTTTCATGGACGCTGGCTCCCCAGCTGATCAAGGTGATATCGCTGCCTTCGCGCAGGGTGAAACAGCTGTCCAGGGGCAGGCGCTTGCCATCGTCCAGCAGCACTTGCGGATTCATCCGGTACAGCCGTGTCGGCTCCAGAAAGATCACCGGGTCGGGGTCATCGATCGCCGCCAGCAACAAACCGTAAGCCCGTGCCGGCGAGGAGGGAATCACCACCCGCAATCCCGGAATATGGGCAAACAAAGCCTCGGTGCTTTCACTGTGATGCTCGGGTGCGCGAATCCCGGCGCCCATCGGGCTGCGCACTACCAGCGGGCAACTGAGGCGGCCACGGGTGCGGTTACGCAGGCGACTGGCATGGGAGACCAACTGCTCCATGGCGGCATAGATAAAGCCCAAAAACTGAATTTCCATCACCGGTTTCAGTCCTTGCGCCGCCATGCCAATCGCCACGCCGGCGATCATCGCCTCCGCCAGCGGCGTGTCGAGTACCCGCTTGAAACCAAAGCGCTCACGCAAGCCTTGGCTGGCGCGAAACACCCCACCATTAACGCCCACATCCTCGCCCAATAGCAGCACATTGGGGTCTTCAAACATGGCCCGATGCAGGGCCAGATTCACCGCTTCGAGCAGGGTAAGTTTGCTCGGCAGTGCAGTTTTTTCATTCATGGCGAGCACCTCCCGACGCTGCCGTGGCGCCCGGCTTCTGCGCCTGCACCCGGCGCGCCGCGCGCTCCAGCAACAGCTCGCGCTGATCGCTCAAGGCCGCCGGCCAGTGGGCGTAGACATACTCCAGCGCCGCCAAGGCCGGCTGAGGTTCCAGCGCTTCATAGGCGGCCACCGCCTGCTGCACCTGCGCTTGACTGTCGGCAATCAGTGCCTGCTCGCGGTGTTCATCCCATTGGCCATGGGCGGCAAGGTAGGCTTGCAGGCGCTTAATCGGCTCCTCTTGCCAGGCCTGCTTGACCTCTTCGCTGGGCCGATAGCGGGTCGCATCATCGGCGGTGGTGTGATCGCCCAGGCGGTAACTCAGGCACTCCAGCAACACCGGCCCTTTGCCGTGACGGGCCCGCTCGAGAGCCACTTGCAGGCGCTCGTAAACCGCCAGCACGTCGTTGCCGTCCACCTGCTCGCCAGCAAAACCAGCGCCTATAGCCTTTTGCGCCAGGGTTGGCGCGCCGCACTGCAGGCGCCGGGGCACCGAGATGGCCCATTGGTTGTTGTTAATCACAAATACCATCGGCAGCTGCCAAGCACCCGCCAGATTCAGCGCCTCGAGGAAGTCGCCTTTGCTGGTGGCGCCATCGCCACAGATGGTGACCACCACGCGCTGCTGGCCACGAATTTTGAACGCACTGGCCACCCCACAGGCGTGCAGCGCTTGGGTGGCGATCGGCACACAAATAGGAAAATCCTCAGCCACCGCCGGGTTGCTATAAGCACTGCCGCGCTCGTCGCCGCCCCAATACAGCAGGATTTCCTCCATCCGCACGCCACGCATCAGTTGCACGGCGGTGTCGCGGTAATAGGGCACCAGTACGTCGGTGGGCCGCATCAGGCTACCGATGGCCACGCCTATGGCTTCCTGACCGAGATTGGGCGCATAGGTGCCAATCCGTCCGGTGCGCTGCAAGGCCACCACTTTCAGATCAAACAAGCGCGTCAATTGCATCTGCCGGTAGAGCTTAATCAACAGTTGATGATCCGTCGCCCACGCCGGCAGCGGCGCAATCGGCAGGCCGCTGGGGTCGAGGTAGCGGGTATAACGCAGTTCTGGTTGGCTCATCATCGTTGCGTTCCTCAATAACGGTCGGCATGGATGGATCAACAGTGCCGGCATTCGCCCAGGCTTGTACTGACTGGCCGATACGCCTAACGGGGATACAACAAACGCTCGGCGAGCTGATCGGCAACCCGCGCCGGAGAGCGATTCTCGGCCTGGGCATGGGCGTAGATATCGGTCAGGCGGGTGCTGATTTGGGTCAGATGCTGGGTGATCTCCGCCAAGCTGGCGCCCTGGTGTTTGCGCGCGACGTAAATCAACCCACCGGAATTGATCACATAGTCGGGCGCATAGAGAATCCCACGCGCCTCCAGTAGCTCGGCAACTTCGGGGTTGGCCAATTGATTGTTGGCCGCCCCAGCCACCACTGCGCAATGCAGTTGCGCCACCGTCTGCGGGTTAAGCACGCCACCCAATCCGCAGGGCACAAAAATATCGCACGGACTGCTGGCCAGGTCGTCGGTAGTGCGCGGCTGCGCGCCTAACTGCTCAACCGCCAGCTGCAGCCGACCGGGGTCGAGATCGCTGACCAGCAGTTCGGCACCGGCCGCCGCCAGTTGTTCGGCCAAGGCAAAACCGACATGCCCCAGACCCTGCACGGCAACCCGCAAACCATGTAAATCATCGGTACCCAAACGCGCCAGGGCACTGGCGCGAATCCCGGCGAACACCCCCATGGCGGTATGCGGCGAGGGATCACCAGCCGTGGTGGTGCTGGTGACGTGCTGGGTTTGCTGGGCGATGCAGTCCATGTCGGCGGACGAGGTGCCGCTGTCGACGGCGGTGATGTAGCGCCCCTTGAGGGTTTCAATAAAACGCCCGAAAGCCTCAAACAACGCAGCGCGGCTGGGCACATGGGCCGGGCGAATCAGCACCGCCTTGCCGCCACCAAAGGGCAAGCCAGCCAGGGCGGCTTTGTAGCTCATGCCTTTGGCCAACAGCGCCGCATCGGCCAGCGCGCTTTGGCTGTCGGGATAAACCAAATAGCGACAACCGCCCAACGCCGGCCCTAAGTGAGTGTTGTGGATGGCGATGATGGCCTGCAGGCCGGTGTGTGGATCTTGAGCCAGGTGCAACGCCTCAACCCCGGCAGCTTGCATGATGGCGAACATACAAACGCACTCCCCTTGGTAGTTACCGGGAGTATAGGCAAGCACACAGACAACCGAGGCTCAGTGACTTTTAATCAGACCGACGAGACAACCCGCAAAGTCCAATCCTGCGACTTTCAGCGCGGCCGGTATGCGTCCGGGATTACTCTCGCGGCTCGATCAGTGCCGGCGCGGTCAGGTTGGCGACAATCTTATCGCTGCAGCGCACCACCACTAAAGGCACGGCTTTTTCTTTGTAATTGAGCAGGGATTTTTCGATGTACTTCCAGTTGCTCGCGACTTTCTGCAAGCGCTGCTCGACAGCAGTTTGGCCGGCGTACTGTTGATCAAGGGCGCTCAGTTGTTGGCGAAACTGCAGCGCCAGTTTGTCCACCGGCAGCTCCAGATCGCGGGCATTGTCGTAGATGGCACCGCCACCATCGAGGCTGCTGGTTTCCCGCACGTAACCGGCGGTGATCTGCTGCATCAAAATCGCCTGTTCTTGTAACGCATCGCTCAACTGACCTTGGGCCTGCAACTTGCTCAGCAGGTTGCCATACGCCTGGCTCAAGGCCGCGCCGCTGGCGGACAATTCACTCTGGGTGTGCAGGTCGACAAAGCCCTGGCTAAGCACCTCGTTAGACAACGCCAGCTGCTGAAAGCGTCGCGCCTCCACTTGCAGCGCTGTCACCTCGCTATCCAGGCCTTGCCCGGCGCTCAGCTCATCCAATTGCTCAAACTGCTCGGCAAACTGCTGGGCGGCCGCTTGCAATTGCGCCGCCACATTGGCGGCGCCCTCCTCCAAACTGAGCAGGTGAAACAGTGTCTGCAACTGATAGGTCTGCAGCCGCTGGGCATTAACGCTGGCCAGCAAACTGGCGTTCTCGACCGCCTCCACGGGCGCCTGCAGCAACCCGAACAGCCCTAAAGCCCAAGCACAACGGCGAATCGCTAAGCGCATTGCAAACCTCCTGTAGATGGATAATCAACTCTGGCGATGCTGGCAGGCGGCGGGCCTCGCGGTAACTGGCCCAAGGTTAGGTCGCCGAGCCAACCGCCATCCACCGGCAAAGCAGCGCGCGCCGCTGCGCATGAATTGAAGCGCCTGCGCGTCTCAGGCATGCTCGATCTCTTTGCCGACCCGCCGCCCATGTCCGAGCAACCCACCGATTGCGACCCACTCACCGCCGCCACCCGCGCCGTGGTGTTGCGCTACCACCTAAACTGGAAAGCCCGCGATCTCGACGCGGTGATGGCGCTCTATCACCCGCAGATCGAGTACCACGACCTGTTCCAAAGCTGCTGCTTCCACTACCCGCAGCTGCGCGACTATGTGCGTGACTCGCTCTGCGGGGCGGCCCCCGAGCATCAGGAGAGGATTCGCGTCGACGGCGATACGGCGTTTTTCCAGTACCGTCTGAATCTGCAAGGCGGCGACGGTTCGCGTTTTTTTCGCAGCTGCGAAGCCATCACCGTGCGCGATGGACTGATCTGGCGCATCCGCGAATACGCGGTGCTGGTCAATCCACACAGCGCAATGCCCAGCCCCACCAGCCAGCGTCCGGCGGTCAGCCGACTGGGGTTGCCCGCTCAACAGGCTCAGACTGGAACTGGCGTATGACCGATTGGCGCAACATCAGCTTGTGGATGGACCAGCTCGACGAGCCGTTACAACCGCGCCCCGCCCTGCCCGCCAGCCTGCACGCCGACGTGGCGATCATCGGCGCCGGCTACAGCGGTCTGTGGACCGCCTATTACCTCAAGCGCCAGGCGCCGCACTTGCGGATCGTCATTCTCGAAGCGCAAATCGCCGGCTTCGGCGCCAGCGGCCGCAATGGCGGCTGGTTGATGGGTGCCATGCTCGGCGAGGATCGCCTGCTCGCCGGACTGAGCGCCGAACACCGACATGCCAGCTCGCAGTTGTTGCATGGCATCCCCGATGAAGTGGCCAGCGTGCTGCAACGTGAAGCCATCGACTGCGATTACCGCAAAGGCGGCGTGCTCTATTGCGCGGCCCGCTACCCCGAACAAGAACGCGCCCAGCGTGCGCACCTGCACAGCTTGTATGCTGCTGGCCATAGCGAGGCCGACTACCGCTGGTTAAACCCGGCCGAACTCAGCGCCCAGCTGCGCATCGCCCAGGCATTTGGCGCGATCTATTCACCGCACTGCGCCACCATTCAACCGGCCCGACTGGTGCGCGGCCTGGCCCGCTGCGTCGAGCAGCTGGGGGTTGAGCTGTACGAACAAAGCCCGGTACTCGACTGGCAGCCGGGGCTGCTGCGCTGCGCCCAGGGTGAGGTGCGCGCCGACTGGATAGTGCCGGCCGTCGAAGGCTATGCCGGCAGCCTGCCACCGCTCGGCCGCTATCAGCTGCCGGTGCAAAGCCTGCTGGTGGCCACCGAACCCTTACCGGCGGAAACCTGGGCGCAAATCGGCTTGCAGCACGGACAGGCGTTTAGCGAAAGCAGCCGACAGGTCACCTACGGCCAACGCACCGTGGATGATCGCCTGGTGTTCGGCGCCCGTGGCGGCTATCGCTTCGGCGGCCAGTTGCGCACCGATTTCAACCTCAACCAGGGTGAAATCGAATTGCGTCGCTACCTATTTGGCGAACTCTTCCCGCAGCTCAAAGAGGCACGCATCAGCCATACCTGGGGCGGCAATCTGGGCATGCACCGGCGTTTTCACCCGCACATGCTCTGCGATAGACGCAGCGGCATCGCCTTGACTGGCGGCTACGGCGGCGAAGGGGTGGGCGCCAGCAACCTGGGCGGACGCACCCTGGCCGATTTGATTCTGGGCCAAGACACCGAGCTGACCCGCCAGCCCTGGGTCATGCACGACCAATCGCCGAGCAGCCTCGCCGCCTGGCCACCCGAACCCTGCCGCTGGCTGGGCTACAACGCGATCATCCGCAGCTTCGTGCATGAAGACCAGGTACTGGCCAACCCCCACAGCCCGCCCTGGCGGCGCCACCTGGCCAGCCGCATGGCGAGCTTTATGGAAGGGTTTATGCGCTGAGCACTCCGCATGCTGAAAATCATCGTCCCTGTGCTGCTCACGACCAGCGTTACACACGCAGGACCTATAGAGGAACAAGCTGACCACCGGGTCGCTTTTTTCGATGATCAGGCTCATATCCAAGCGCCTGCAAAATATTAAAAAAACACTACAGCTGCAGCAAAGCCCTACCACCCTCGAGATAGACCGTTTCAGCGATTTTTCTAGCAAACTAATGCTTTTTCACTGGTTATAAACCATTGGACAACGATATCGACTCCCGCTAAAACAGGTGCGCAATCAACCCCTATCAATGGCCAGTTGGTTGAATGTTCTCCCTCGACCGAACTTAAAAAACAATAAAAAGAGAGTCCGCCTCATGCGCAAGTTACTGCTGTTTTGCCTGCTGTGCTTTTCCTCATTGAGTCCTGCCGCCACTGGCGTATTCCCCGACAGCACCTTCCAAAACCTCGACTACGGCCTGTACTGGTTTGGCACTGGCGACACTTGGCAGAAAGCCATCCCCGGCCAAACCAATGCCTACTACGGCGCCAGCAAACCCACGGTGATTTATGTGCATGGCTGGCAAAACGGCTCCAGCCAAAACAAAAATCGCGAAAGTTTCAACCGCAAGGATGCCGGCGGTCCAGACCTGGATCTGGCGTATGCCTGGCGGCAAGCAGGCTATAACGTCGGCATTTTGTACTGGAACCAGTTTGCCGATGAAGCTGAGGTCAAAGACGCCGAAGCCAAAATCTGGACCGCCAGCGGCCCGAAAACCATGCGCTGGCGCAACAGCAGCGGCGTCTATGCCAATGGTCCAAGCCAGTCGGCAGCAGATCTCATGTTCACCAGCTACAAAGACAACCTGGCGGGCTACAGCGGTAGCAACATCCGCCTGCTTGGACATTCCCTGGGCAACCAGATGGCCATCGTCTTGACCAAAAAAATCAGCGATGCCGTTACCGCAGGCAGCGTCAACAGCAAGCTACTACCCAAGCGCGTAGCATTACTCGACCCCTTCTACTCACAAGACCCCAAGAGCTTTCTCGGCAACAAGTGGGTGGGTGAGGTGTGCCGCACCTATGTCAGCGAACTCAAGGGCAAGGGTGTGATTTTCGAGGCCTACCGCACATCGGCAGCGTCCAGCAGCGGCTTTATTGGCGACAGTAACACTGGGCTGATGAACATGACCGCCTTCAGCGAGCTCAAACCTTGGTACTTCAACGCCACGCAACTGACGGAAAAGCACAATGCAGCAGCTTGGCACTATCTCTGGTCATTCAGTTACAACCCGCCTTTGATTACCGGCACCAGCAATCAGGCCGCCTCAGCCAAAACTGCCGACAGCCGCATTAGCACATTGATGAATGGCAGCACGAAGCTGCAGCATGATCAGGGTGCTTATACCAAAGAGCCTTCCGACGATAACTTCAAGGAAGTCACTCGCTAAACCTTGCACCAATAGCCAGAAACTACGAGGCCGGCAAATGCCGGCCTCGTCGTTTCTGGGGTTTAACTGACTGACCTCAGCCGGCAAATTTCTGCAAATTGGCCATCATCTCTTTCATCGCTTCGAGGTTGTCACGCGGATGGGCGGCGCCGGTAAAGTCGCAAATCTGCTGCCACTGGGCAGCCACATCTTCGGCATCAAACCCGGCCTGCGGATCAAAGCCGGCGCCCAGACTGCGTTCCCAGCGCACCTTGCCGATCCAGCCGCCGCCGACTTCAAACAGACCTGCCGTTTCTGCGCATTCTTCACTGCCCAGATAGACCACCAACGGGCTGATCAGCTCAGGCTTGAGTTGCTCAAACACCTGCGGCGGGATCAAGCCTTCGGTCATCCGCGTGCCGCCGGTGGGGGCGATGGCATTGACCAGAATGTTGTTCTTGCGCCCTTCCAACGCCAGAGTGCGAGTCAGGCCATAGAGACCCAGCTTGGCCATGCCGTAGTTGCTCTGGCCAAAATTGCCGTAGATGCCGGAGGTTGAGGCGGTAAAGATCACTCGGCCAAAATTTTGCTCGCGCAGGTGTGGCCAGGCGGCGTGGGTAACCTTGTAGGCGCCTTCGACGTGAACCTTGTAGACCAGATCCCAGTCGGCGTCTTCCATCTTGTGGAAGCTCTTGTCGCGCAAGATGCCGGCGTTATTGACCAGCACATCGACGCGACCAAAGCTGTCCAGGGCGTTCTGCACGATTTTGCCTCCATCGGTGACCGAGTCGTGGTTGGCCACTGCCGTGCCGCCGGCGGCACGAATTTCGGCCACT
>JAIERD010000458.1 GCA_019747155.1 Pseudomonadaceae bacterium | reverse complement strand
GGCGCTTCTTAGAGCCGCCACGGGCAAGACGAATAGTTACCATATCAACATCGTTCCTGTAGTCGGTGCTGCAAAACTAAAATTGCACACTGGGCACGGGGCCCGAAAGGCCGCACATTCTAAGGATTGTGCGGCGCGAGTTCAACACCTAAGTACCAACGCACTGTTACTTAGATGCTGCTTAAGTACATAAATCCGCCTGCAAGCCCCGCAGAGCAAGGTTACAGGCCCGCACTCAAATTCTTGGCATACCGCCGCCGGGCAACATTCCGCCCATGCCGCGCATCATTTTCGCCATACCGCCCTTAGCGGTGAACTTCTTCATCATCTTTTGCATCTGCTTGTGCTGCTTGATCAACCGACCAATGTCCTGCACCTGCGTGCCCGAACCCATGGCGATACGGCGCTTGCGCGAACCACTGATCACCTCAGGGTCGCGACGCTCAAGCGGCGTCATCGAGTTGATGATCGCCTCCATCTGCTTGAACTGCTTCTCGGCCACACCTTGAGCGCCGCCCATTTGCGCCAGATTGACGCCGCCCATATTCGGCAGCTTGTCCATCAGGCCACTGAGACCGCCCATGTTTTTCATCTGCTGTAGCTGATCGCGAAAATCTTCGAGATCGAAGCCTTTGCCTTTTTTCAGCTTCTTCGCCAGCTTGTCGGCCTTGTCACGATCCAGGGTGTTTTCGGCCTGTTCGATCAGGCTGAGCACATCGCCCATACCGAGGATGCGCGAGGCAATCCGATCCGGGTGAAACGGCTCAAGGGCGTCAGTTTTCTCGCCCATACCAATGAACTTGATCGGCTTGCCGGTAATCGCCCGCACCGACAGCGCCGCACCACCGCGCGCATCGCCATCGACCTTGGTCAACACCACGCCAGTCAGCGGCAGCGCATCGGCGAAGGCCTTGGCGGTGTTGGCGGCGTCCTGACCGGTCATGGCATCGACCACGAACAGCGTCTCGACCGGATTAACCGCCGCATGCAAGGCCTGAATCTCGGCCATCATCTCGGCATCAATGGCCAAGCGGCCGGCGGTATCGACAATCACCACATCGATAAACTTCAGCCGCGCCTCATTAATAGCCGCCAAAGCGATGGCCACTGGCTGCTGAGTAAGATCAGACGGAAAGAAGGTCACGCCCACTTCGCCAGCCAGGGTTTCCAACTGCTTGATCGCGGCTGGGCGATAAACGTCGGCCGAGACGATCAGCACGCTTTTCTTTTTGCGTTCTTTAAGGAAGCGCGCCAGTTTGGCCACTGTGGTGGTTTTACCCGCGCCTTGCAGGCCGGCCATCAACACCACGGCGGGCGGCAAAGCGTGCAGATCGAGGTCTTCGTTGGCCGCGCCCATCAGCTCTTCGAGCTCGGCGCGCACAATCTTCACGAAGGCCTGGCCCGGCGTCAGGCTTTTCGACACCTCGGTGCCGACCGCGCGGTCTTTAACCTTATTAACGAAGTCTTTGACTACCGGCAAAGCCACGTCGGCTTCGAGCAAGGCCATGCGCACTTCGCGCAGGGTGTCTTTAATATTGTCTTCGGTCAGCTTGGCCTTGCCGGTGACATGGCGCAGCGTCTGCGAGAGGCGATCAGTTAGATTTTCAAACATGCGCGTTCCTTTCAGTGTCTCCAGAGCCGAGACTGAGCTTGCTGCCAGCGGGCGATTATAGCGAAGACTCTGCGCCGCCGACACCGCCACGGTCTTTCAGGGCAAGCGCGTTATATGCCACACTGCGAAATCTCAAGGATTGCCTGCTCAGGTTCTATGCACCCTCTGCTTCCCAGCCTCGCCGCCGCCGGCTTATATGTCGGCACCACTGCTTACCAAGCCCTGCGCTTGGGCCAACGCGCAGTGCCGGACAAACGCCTGCTCAGCCTACTGGGTTTACTCGCCCTGCTCGCCCACGGTTTCAGCCTGTATTTACAGCTGATTACGCCGATGGGCCTGGGCCTGGACTTCTTTAATGCCGCCAGTCTGATCGCCGCCGCAGTCATATTACTGACCCTGCTGGCGTGTCGGCAGATCCCGGTAGAAAACCTGTTACTGCTGTTGTTTCCGCTCGGCGCCCTGACAGTGCTAATGGCGCAATTTGCCCCCAGCGGTACGGTGCAGACGATCAACGAGCACTCCGGCATCCTGGCCCATATCCTGTTTTCGATTCTGGCTTACGGGATGCTGACCATCGCGATGTTTCAGTCGCTGTTGCTGCTACTGCAAGACCACCAGCTGAAAAACAAACATCCCTCCGGGCTGATTAAAAACTTCCCGCCGCTACAAACCATGGAAAGCCTGCTGTTTGGCTTTCTCTGGGCTGGCTGGGGTTTGCTGTCGCTGTCGCTGCTGTCGGGCTGGTTGTTTGTCGAAGACCTGTTCACCCAGCATCTGGCGCACAAAACCATTCTCTCGGTGTTCGCCTGGTTGGTGTTCGCCGTGCTGCTGTGGGGCCGGCAACAACTGGGCTGGCGCGGGCACAAAGCCATTCGCTGGACGCTGGCGGGCTTCTGCTTGCTGATGCTGGCCTATTTTGGCAGCAAGCTGGTACGCGAATTTATTTTGCATATTTAAGCGCGCATAGGCACTCACGGTGAATGACTTACACCCCGGTTACCTGATTGGCCTGCTGGTTTTTTTGATTGCCTGCTCGGCGTTTTTTTCCAGTTCGGAAACCGGCATTCTCAGCCTTAACCGCTACCGTCTACGGCACTTAAGCAAGCAAGGCCACCGCGGCGCCAAGCGCGTCAGCGCCCTGCTCAGCCGCCCGGATCGGCTGCTCGGCACCATATTGATCGGCAACACCTTCGCCAACATCCTCGCCTCATCCCTGGCCACAGTGCTGGCATTACAGCTTTGGGGCGACGCTGGCGTGGCCATCGCCACTTTACTACTGACGTTTTTGCTGCTGATTTTCGGTGAAATCGCCCCAAAAACCCTCGCCGCACTGCGCCCTGAAGCGGTGGCTTACCCCTTTAGCATGCCGCTAATGTTGCTGCTCAAGCTGTTTTATCCGCTGGTGTTACTGCTGGGCTGGATCAGCAACGGGCTGCTACGCCTGTTTGGCATCGACCCCACCAGCAAGCGCAACGACAGCCTCAGTACCGAAGAGCTGCGCAGCGTGGTGCGCGAGTCTGAACATGCCTTGCCGAACCGGCAGAACATGCTGTTGGGCATCCTTGAGCTGGACAGCATCAGCGTCAACGACATCATGATCCCGCGCAACGAGGTCACCGGCATTGATCTTGAAGACAGCCTCGAAGAGATCATCAGTCAGCTGCGCACTACCAGCCACACACGCTTGCCGGTGTTTCGCAGCGACATCAACCAGATTGAAGGCGTGGTGCATATGCGCCATATCGCCCGGCTCCTGACCCACAACCAGCTGACCAAAGAAGCCTTGCTCGGCGCTTGCCATGAACCCTATTTCATCCCGGAAAGCACGCCACTCTCGACTCAGCTGATCAACTTCCAAAAGGAAAAACGCCGCATCGGCATAGTTGTCGACGAGTACGGCGAAGCGCTGGGCATCGTCACCCTGGAAGATATTCTGGAAGAGATTGTCGGCGATTTTAAGCATCAAGAACTGCAAGACAGCCCCGATATTCACCCGCAAGCCGACGGCACTCAGATCATCGATGGCACCGCCAACATCCGCGACCTAAACAAGGCGCTCAACTGGCAACTGCCCTGCGACGGCCCCAAGACCCTGAACGGGCTGATCACCGAAGCACTGGAAAATTTACCCGACAGCAGCGTCTGCCTGAAGGTCGGCCGCTATCGGCTGGAGGTGTTGCAGCTGGCCGACAACCGGGTGAAAACCGTGCGCATCTGGCCCGCCAGTCTCAACCAGCCGACGCCGCCGGCTGCTGCTGACTAAGCAGATGTTGACTGAGCAATTGCGCCGCCAGCCCACTCGCCCAGACCTGATAGCCCAGCTGCGAGGGGTGATAGCCATCCTGCGCCAGATAGTCGGCAGCAAACTCCAGTTCAACCGGGCAATAACTGGCGCCCAACTGCCGCGCTACAGCGCGTAATTGCCGATCCAGCAAAGCCCCACGCAAGCCCAGCACCCGCCGTAACAACCAGGGCAGCGCGCTAAAGTGCTGCAGCGGTGGCACCGAGGTAAACGCCACCTGCGCACCTTGCGCCTGCAACGCCTGGGTCATGCATGTCAGCGCTTGGCGCCAGGCGCGCAGCGAACTAAGTTGGGTGCTGTCGTTCACCCCAAACACCAGCAGCAGTAAATCGGCCGGCGCCGCCAAGGCCTGCGGCAGCAAGCGTGTACAGGCCTGACTGGCGGTGATGCCATTCTCGCCGCAGGCCTGCCAGGCCACGGGGCGGCGCTGCTGCTCGGCCAAGGCCTGGGCCAAGCGCGCAGCCAAGCCCTGGGTTTGACAGGCCACGCCCACCCCTGCCACGGTCGATTCGCCCAACAGCACGACGCGCAACGCCGGCCCGGCAAACTCAGCCCCGGCCACGCCTTGCTGCGGACCGGCGGCCGGCACTAAACGCAAGGCTCGCCGCCGCGTGCGCAATGCCTGCGGCACCAGCACAGGCAGCAATAGCAACGCCAGCAGCCACCAGGCGCTAATCCGCAGGCGCATCACAGGGTGACGCTAACCGCCTGCGCGGCCCGTACTGCCTTGGCGCGCGCCAGCTCAATCGACTCATCCCGCGCCAGCGCCACACCCATGCGCCGCTGACCAGAGACCTGCGGCTTGCCGAACAAACGCAGCGCCGTGTCCGGCTCGCTCAAGGCCGCAGCCAAATTGCCGAAGCTGACCTGACTGGACTCACCCTCGACCAGAATCACCGCCGATGCCGAGGCACCCAACTGACGAATCGCCGGAATCGGCAAGCCCAGAATCGCCCGCGCATGCAGGGCAAACTCGGACAAATCCTGGGAAATCAGGGTAACCAAGCCGGTGTCATGGGGGCGCGGCGAGACTTCGCTGAACCACACCTGATCGCCCTTGACGAACAGCTCCACGCCAAACAGGCCACGGCCGCCTAGCGCCTCGGTGACCGCCAAGGCCACCCGCTCAGACTCCGCCAGCGCCGCCAGTCTCATCGCCTGCGGCTGCCAGGATTCGTGATAGTCACCCTTCACCTGCCGATGACCGACCGGCGCGCAGAAGGTGGTGCCGCTGGCGTGACGCACGGTGAGCAGGGTGATTTCGTAGTCAAAGTCGATAAAGCCCTCGACTATCACCCGGCCCTTGCCGGCCCGCCCGCCTTCCTGGGCGTAATCCCAGGCGGCTTGCAGATCGGCGGCGCTTTTCAGCAGCGACTGGCCTTTGCCCGAGGAGCTCATGATCGGCTTGACCACGCACGGGTAACCGATGCGCGCCACCGCCGCCTGATAGACCTCAAGGGTATCGGCAAACTCATAGGGCGAGGTCGGCAGGCCCAACTCTTCGGCGGCCAGCCGGCGAATGCCTTCGCGGTTCATGGTCAACTGCGCCGCCCGCGCACTGGGAATCACGTTGAAGCCTTCGGCTTCCAGCTCAACCAGGGTGGCGGTGGCAATCGCCTCGATTTCCGGGACGATGTAATGCGGCTGCTCGGCCTCAATCACCGCCCGCAAGGCGGCGCCATCGAGCATATTGATCACGTGATGGCGATGGGCAACCTGCATGGCCGGCGCGTCGGCGTAACGATCCACGGCAATCACCTCAACGCCCAGGCGCTGCAGTTCAATTACCAATTCTTTACCCAGCTCACCCGAACCGCAGAGCAAAACACGGGTGGCGCTGGCTGACAGCGGCGTGCCAATACGGGGCATGATGCTTCCTCAAAAGATAACAACTGCGGCGTTTGCGCAGCTCTGCAAGGCAGATAAGTTTTAAACCGGCGGACTTAAAAACTGACCATTGGCGTGGGCACGCTCAACACAACGCGCCAGCACTTGGCGGCGCTCGGCATTGTCCATGCGCATCCAGCGAGTGATTTCCGCAGCGCTGCGCTGGCAGCCGATGCAGATATCTGCATCATCCAAAGCGCAGATATTGATGCAGGGCGAGGCCAGCGGCGTTTCAGTTTTACGTGCAGTCATAATGGCTAACTCAGACACGCTTAATCGTCCTGCGGGTGCAAGTCACGGGCATAGCGCTGGGCGTTGTGCACGTAATGGGCAGCGCTGGCCTCGAGCATTTTGATCTGCTGCTCGGTCAGCTCGCGCACCACCTTGCCGGGCGAACCCATCACCAGGCTGCCATCGGGAATCACCTTGCCTTCAGGGATCAGCGCATTGGCGCCAATCAGGCAATTCTTGCCGATCTTGGCGCCGTTGAGCACCACTGCATTGATGCCGATCAGGCTGAAATCACCGACCGTACAGCCATGCAGCATGACGTTATGACCGATGGTAACGCCCTTGCCGATCGACAACGGATAACCCATGTCGGTGTGCATCACGGTGCCGTCTTGCACGTTGCTGTTCTCGCCAATATGGATCAGCTCGTTGTCGCCGCGCAGCACGGTGTTAAACCAAACGCTGGCGCCGGCCTCAAGCTTAACCTTGCCGACCAACACCGCATTCGGCGCCACCCAACTCTCAGGATGCGACTCAACCCGTGAATCGCCCAGACGGTATTTCATAAATTCGCCCTCAGATGAATGTTTAGCTCAGGTGGGTAAAGGATGCCGACGGCCGATCCATCTCGATGCCAGCGTCGTACAGCAGGTTGACCAACTCGACCACCATGATCGCCGTCAGGCCCCAGATTTTATATTCACCGTACTGGTAACTCGGCACGTACCAACTCTTGCCAAGGTAGTCGATGCGATGGGTCATCTCGCGCGGATCGTCGCGAAAATACGCCAAGGGCACCATAAACACCGAGGCGATTTCCGCGTCATTGGCCTGGTACTCGACATAATCGGGCACCAAACCGACGTAGGGCGTGACCTGAATACCGTGCCGCGAGACCAGCGTGCTGAGCGGCCCCAAGACCTCAACCAAGCCGGCCGGCAAGCCGATTTCTTCTTCGGCCTCACGCAGCGCGGTGCAGATTAAATCGCTGTCCTCCGGATCACGCCGACCACCGGGAAACGCCACCTCGCCACCGTGAGTCGACAAGCCGCTGGCGCGCAGCGTCAGCACCAAACAAGGCTCGGCATTGCGAGTAATCGGCAGCAACACCGCCGCTTGCGGCAAGCTCTCGTCAATGGGCAAGCCGAACGGGCTATAGCCCTGCATGCGCCGCAGCAAGTCATCCAACATGAGTGATTCTCGATCTTGGTTTATCTCTGGCATCATGGCATGAAGCGCCACGCCGCCCAAGCCCACAAACCCACGGCCTGCGCTTAAGTCTGTGGCACTTTACTTGGCCGCGATTAACCGTCGAACACCATGGAGCCCAGATGAAATTTTGCAGCCAGTGTGGCAACCCGGTCGCGCAACAGATTCCCGACGGCGATAACCGCCTGCGCTTCGTGTGCCCACAGTGTCAGACCATTCACTATCAAAACCCACGGATTATCGCCGGTTGCCTGGCGGTGTGGGGCGAACAAGTGCTGCTGTGCCGGCGGGCGATTGAGCCGCGCCGTGGTTTTTGGACGTTGCCGGCCGGTTTTATGGAAAACGGCGAGACCCTGGAGCAAGCCGCCGCCCGCGAAACCCTCGAAGAAGCCTGCGCCCGCGTGCAGGGCTTGAGCCTCTATACGCTGTTCGACCTGCCGCATATCAACCAGGTCTATATGCTGTTTCGCGCCGAATTAGTTGATCTGGATTTTGCCGCCGGCGCGGAAAGCCTGGAAGTGCAACTTTTTCATGAGCGGGACATCCCCTGGTCAGAGCTGGCTTTCCCGACGATCGGCCGTACTTTAGAATGCTACTTCGCTGACCGGCCACAGCAACTGTTCCCGGTACGCAACGAGCCACTTGCGGCCTTGCGTGCGCATTACCCAAAACCTTGAGCGGCCCAGCGTCGTCAACCCCCAGGAAACCGCTCCAATGCGTTGGTTGTTAGCCTTACTTTGCCTGTCCTTTGCCACGTTTTCCAACGCCAGCAGCCCGACTCCGACCACACAGAACATCGATAAGGTGTTGGTGCTCAAGTCCGCCCACCAATTACAGCTGATCAGCCACGGCAAAACCCTCAAGACCTACCGTATCTCCCTGGGCAAACAGCCCAAGGGCCCGAAACTGCGCGAAGGCGACCAGCGCACCCCGGAAGGCCTGTATTGGATCGACTGGCGTAAAACCAGCGACAATTACAACCTGTCCCTGCATCTTTCCTACCCCAACAGCCGCGACAAAGCCCTGGCCCTCAAGCAAGGCCTGGCGCCGGGCGGCATGATCATGATTCACGGCACGCCGGTTGATGAGGAATACCCCGAGTGGTACTTCACCACCCTCGACTGGACCAACGGCTGCATCGCAATGCGCAACACCGACATCGAAGAACTCTGGGGCCTAGTTAAAGACGGCACCCTGATCGAAATCAGGCCCTGAACCAGACATAAAAAAGGCGCCAGGGGCGCCTTTTTTATGTCTATTTATCCGTTAGCTGTTGCAGGTCGATTTTGTAGGGTGGGCTTTAGCCCACCGCCACGTGACAAGGGACTTGGTGGGCTGAAGCCCACCCTACATTTTGCCGCTAGTGCTTAATTGATACAGAGCCCTTTCTCTCCCGCCTTACAGCTGCAAATCCGATAGCCGCCAGACCTCGAAGGCCGGCGTTTCGTAGGGATGGCTGAGGCGCAAGGCCTTGACCGCCGCGTGGATCAGTTCATCGGCGACCACCAGATCAACCTTCCACTCGGCAACCTGCTCAAGCTGCCCCGGCTGGCCAATAAAGGCCTGACTGCCGACCAAGGGGCGGAACTGGCCCTGGCCGAGCACCTGCCAAGAGCAATTATCGTAAGCCCCGATGCGCCCGGCACCGGCGGCAAAGACGGCCTGCTTTACCTGTTCAACATGGCTATCGGGTACGTAAAAACACAGTTTGTACATCAAGACTCCAGAGCAACCAACGTTGCACAAGCACCAAGCGTCCGCGCGTTTCGGATGTAACAGCCCTGTCTGCGCCGATACTCGCACAGATGATGGCACTTTGCCTTACGAGCTAAGTGATGGCCTTGGCAAAACCGCCAACAGCATCGGCACACCGTGCCTGGGTTAAGCTGCCACACAGCAAATGTGCAGAGCCCCAACCCACCGTAGCACCGCAACGAGCCGCCATGACCGACTCCAAAACCACCACTGCAATCAATCCGACCAGCGTCACGCCACGCTTTGTCAGCGGCTCCTTGCTGCGCCACGTAGTCGTGATGTCGAGCACCGGCGCCGTGGGCTTGATTGCGATCTTTCTGGTCGACCTGATCAACCTGTTCTATATCTCGCTGCTTGGCCAGCAGGCCGTGGCGGCAGCGGTCGGTTTTGCCGGGGTGGTGGCGTTTTTTCAGCTGTCGTTTTGCATCGGCCTGATGGTCGGCATTTCGGCGGTGGTGTCCAGAGCCATTGGCGCCGGGCAAATCGCCCAGGCCCGCCGCCTGGGCAGCGCCAGCCTGCTGCTGATGACCGCCGCCTGCGCACTGGTGGCCGCCTTCAGTTATGCCTTTCTCGGGCCGATTCTCGACCTGCTTGGCGCCGAGGGTGAAACCCATGCCCAGGCTTACCTCTATTTGCAGATAACCCTTGCCTCGGTGCCGCTGCTGGGCCTGAGCATGGGCTGCACCGCACTGCTGCGCTCGGTGGGCGATGCCAAGCTGGCCATGAAGGTGACCTTGATCGGCGCACTGGTGACCGCCGTGCTGGACCCGCTGCTGATCTTCGGCCTGCAGTTAAACCTTGAAGGCGCCGCGATTGCCGCCGTCATCGCGCGCCTGTGCATGCTGCTGGTGGGGTTATATGGCGTGTTGCGCGTGCACCAACTGCTAGGTCGTTTTGAGCCGGCAAGCCTAGCCGGCGACAGCGCGACGCTCTGCCGGGTGGCTGGGCCGTCGATTCTGGCCAACCTGGCCACGCCCTTTGGCGCGGCCTTTGTCACTTATTTTATGGCCCAGTTCGGCCCTGCAGCGGTGGCCGGCCAAGCCACCATCGAGCGCTTAACGCCGGTGGCTTTCGGCTTGGTCTATGCCCTGAGCGGCGCCGTTGGCCCGATTTTCGGCCAGAACCTCGGCGCCGGACGCATCGACCGAGTGCAGCAAACTCTGCGCGACAGCCTGCGGTTTATGGCCATGGTGGTCGGCGGCGCCTGGTTATTGCTGGCGCTCGGCCAACAGGCGGTGATTTACGCCTTCTCCGCCAGCGGCTTAACCGCAGAGCTGATCTCACTGTTTTGCTCGTTACTGGCGGCCAGCTTCTTCTTTGTCGGCGCCCTGTTCGTCGCCAACGCGGCCTTCAACAACCTCGGCCGGCCACTCTATTCAATGGCCTTCAACTGGGCGCGGGCCACCCTGGGCACGATTCCCTTTGCCTATGTGGGCGCTCACTACGGCGCCGTCGGGGTGCTGATTGGTCCAGCCCTTGGCGCGGTGATTTTTGGCTCCCTGGCGATCTGGGTAGCGTTTCGGCTGACCCGGCAGTTGGCGCCCGACTTGCCCCCCAGTGCGCCACACCCACCAGCGCCAGGGCAAAGAGGTGCGACATAATAGACCAATGGCTAAAAGCCATCTTGCCCCTACAACTGTTAAGCTCAAATGCCAATAAACCTAACGTTTTGCTCCTCAAACAACGCAATTGAAGGCAAAAGTTCAGCATGCATGTGCATCGTTTAGCGTGGCGCTCGCTAAAGACCAGAATCACCCTGTTCAGCCTGGCTATTTTCCTGATCAGTATTTGGTCGCTGACTTTCTACGCCAGCCAGATGCTGCGCGCAGACCTGGAGCAACTTTCCAGCGAACAACAGTTCGCCAGCGTGTCCTTGCTCGCCGCACAAATTGACGGCCAATTAACCGAACGCCTGGACGCTTTGCAAACCGTGGCCGCCAGCATCGAGCCAAACCTGCTGAACGATCCGCGCCGCCTGCAACGCTTCCTGCAAGGGCTGCCACTGC
Organism: Pseudomonadaceae bacterium; assembly: GCA_019747155.1. GTDB lineage: Bacteria > Pseudomonadota > Gammaproteobacteria > Pseudomonadales > Pseudomonadaceae > Aquipseudomonas. The sequence continues at coordinate 1,102 of JAIERD010000458.1, read as the reverse complement.
TGCACCAGCTATTTAACGCCGGCACCTTTGCCACCGGCCTTGACGGCGTTGCCACGGCGTCGCTGCCGGTCGCGCTGGGCCGCGCAGGGGTCAGTTATCTCGATCGCGACTACATCGCCAACGCCCTGCAGAGCGGCACGCCAACCATCGGCCAGCCTGTCATGGGGCGCCAGTTAAAGGTCCCAGCGATTGCCATGGCGGTGCCCATTCGAGACCCACAAGGGCGAGTAATAGGCGCCCTCGCCGGAGTGATCAATCTCGATCAATCAAGTTTTCTCGACCGAATTACCGCCAACCATTACGGCAAAACCGGCGGCTATTCCGTGGTGGCCCGCGCCCATCGTCAGATAGTCACCGCCACCGATAAAAGCCAGATGCTGCAGGTTCTTCCAGCCCAGGGCAGCAACCCGATGCTCGACCGGGCGATTGCTGGCGAAGAAGGCACCGCGATTTACACCACCAACAAGGGCGTGGAGGCGCTGGGCTCGGTCAAGGGCATCCCGGTTGCCAATTGGTACCTGCTGGCCACACTGCCCATTGCCGAGGCCTTTGCACCTATTCAGTCGATGCAGCAGCGGCTGTTGCTCGCCACCCTGGCGCTGACCTTAATCGCCGCAGCTTTCGGCTGGTGGACACTCAGCCGCCAACTGGCCCCCATACTCGCGGCGGCGCAAAGCCTGGCCAGCCGCACCCAGGCCAACCAACAACTGCAACCCTTGGCGGTCACCAGCAACGATGAAATTGGCGTACTGATCGGCGCCTTCAACCGCCTACTGGCCACCCTGGGGCAGCGTGAAGAGGCGTTAAAGGAGAGCGAATCACGCTGGAAATTTGCCATTGAGGGCGCTGGTGATGGCGTCTGGGATTTAAATATCCAAACCAATACCTCAAGTTGCTCCGAGCGCTGGAAGACTATGCTCAGGTACACCGAAACCAATATTCTGCCGACCAACCAGGAGTGGCTGGCGCGTATTCACCCGAATGATCAGCAAAGCACCGCCGCCACCTTGCAAACTCACCTGGACGGCAAAACCCCGATTTATATTGCCGAGTTTCGCTTGCGTTGCCAGGACGGCAGCTATAAGTGGATTCGCAGCCGTGG
>JAIERD010000312.1 GCA_019747155.1 Pseudomonadaceae bacterium | reverse complement strand
TTTCAGCTCGTCTTCGATATTGACCGGTACAATTTCTTTGGCCAGTTCGCCCATGAGAAGCCTGGTTCCTTATTCTGGTGAAACTCCGCGCAATCCGCGTGGAATATGGCGAAGTTCGCCGTTGCGGCTAATTTAGCTGCAACGACTCACGAAAAATCAACGAGTTAAGCTAAAAATCTGCGCTTATCAGTGGCCCCGCAGGGCCAGCCTGAAAACCGCCGGAGCATACCACAATCACCCCGCACCACCCAACCCAGCACTCCGGGCCGCACAACAGTCAGTGCAGGCGCTTACGACACATCAGCTGAGCCATTTTCGCCGCGTTCGGCCGCTCGATCACGCCTTTCTCGGTGACCAGATAGTCAATCAGGTCGGCCGGGGTCACATCAAACACCGGATTGATCGCATCCACCTCAGCCGCCACCCGCCGCCCGGCAATCTCCAGCAACTCACTGCCGTCACGCTCCTCAATGGGGATTTCATCGCCGGTAGCCAGCGCCATATCAATGGTCGAACTGGGCGCCACCACCATAAAACGCACACCGTGATGCATGGCATTCACCGCCAGTTGATAGGTGCCAATCTTGTTAGCCACATCGCCATTGGCGGTGATGCGGTCGGCGCCGACTATGACCCAGGTAATACCCTTGGTTTTCATCAGGTGCGCGGCAGCGGAATCGGCATTTAAGGTGACCGGCACGCCATCGCTGGCCAGCTCCCAGGCAGTCAGGCGCGAGCCCTGCAACCAGGGCCGGGTTTCATCGGCATAGACCCGCTCAACCAAGCCTTCCAGATAGGCCGCGCGAATCACCCCGAGCGCCGTACCAAAGCCGCCAGTGGCCAGTGCGCCGGTATTGCAGTGGGTCAAAATCGGCTGGGCACTGCCCTGATGCTGACGAATCACTTCAACACCAAACTGCGCCATGGTCAGATTGGCCTCGCGATCGCTGGCATGAATGCCGAGAGCCTCCTGCTCCATGACGTGCAACGGTTCATCGGCCGGCTTAAGGCGCTGCAAACGCTCACGCATGCAGTTCAGCGCCCAAAACAAATTAACCGCAGTCGGCCGCGACTCTGCCAGCACCTGGAAATCCGCCTCCAGTGCCGCCTGCCAATCGCCACCAGCAGCGAGGCGCGCCTTGACGCCCAGCACCAGCCCATAAGCCGCCGCAATGCCGATAGCCGGCGCGCCACGCACCACCATCTGTCGAATCGCCTCAGCCACCCCTGCCGCCGAGTCATAGGACAGCCAGGTTTCCTCGAACGGCAGCAGCCGCTGATCGAGCAAATACAGCGTGCCATCGCGCCATTCAATCGCCTTAACTTTCTCTGCCGCTAGCAATCGATCACGCATGACTCAGCTCCTACCCACAACCAAAAGCCGCCGATTATAGCGAGCCGACCGGCTGGGCGCTCGGGTATACTGGCCGGCCCAAGAATAGATGCTCAAGACTGCCGATCATGCCCGACCACAGTGCCCCGCTCGACCTTCTCCTCTTGCCGACCTGGCTGGTGCCGGTTGAGCCCGCCGGCGTGGTGTTAAAGGAGCACGGCCTGGGCATTCGTGATGGCCGCATCGTACTGATCGCGCCGCGCGCCAGCGCACTGCGACACCCGGCCAAAGAAGTCCGCGAACTGCCAGACATGCTGCTCTGCCCCGGCCTGATCAATGCCCACGGCCACGCGGCCATGACGCTGTTTCGTGGCATGGCCGACGACGTGCCGCTGATGCATTGGCTTGAGCAACATATCTGGCCGGCGGAAGCGCGCTGGGTGGATGAGGCTTTCGTGCGCGACGGCACTGAACTGGCGATTGCCGAGCAACTCAAGGGCGGCATCACCTGCTTCTCTGACATGTATTTTTTCCCGGAAGTGGCCAGCGAGGTGATTCACACCAGCGGCATGCGCGCCCAGATCACTATCCCGATCCTCGACTTCCCGATTCCCGGCGCCCGCGACAGTGCCGAGTCCTTGCACAAAGGCCTGCACCTGCTCGACGACCTCAAGCAGCACCCACGGATCAAAGTCGCCTTCGGCCCCCACGCGCCCTACAGCGTCAGCGATGACAAGCTGGAAACCATCCGTATGCTCAGCGAGGAGCTGGATGCCGGCATTCATATGCACGTGCAGGAAACCGCCTTCGAGGTGCAACAAAGCCTCGAACAGCGCGGCGAACGCCCACTGGCGCGACTAGCCCGTCTGGGGTTGCTGGGCCCGCGCTTTCAAGCGGTGCACATGACCCAGATCAGTGACGACGACCTCGCGCTACTGGTAGAAAGTAACAGCAGCGTCATCCATTGCCCGCACTCCAACCTCAAGCTCGCCAGCGGCCTGTGCCCGGTAGAAAAACTCTGGCAAGCCGGGGTTAATGTGGCGATTGGCACCGACGGCGCAGCCAGCAATAACAGCCTGGATTTACTCGGTGAAACCCGCACCGCCGCCTTGCTGGCCAAAGCCGTGGCCAATTCGGCAACGGCGCTGGACGCCCACCAGGCATTGCGCATGGCCACCCTTAACGGCGCCCGCGCCCTGGGGATTGATGAGCACACCGGCTCGCTGGAAATCGGCAAAGCCGCCGACCTGCTGGCCTTTGACCTCAGCGGCCTGGCGCAACAACCGGTCTATGATCCGGTCTCACAACTGATTTATGCCGGCAATCGCAACGCGGTTAAACACGTTTGGGTGGGCGGCAAACAGTTACTCGACAACCAGCAGCTAACCCGTCTCGACGAAGACCGCTTGATTGCCAACGCCCGCAGCTGGGGCGCCCGCATCGCGGCCCGCTGAGTTAACCCACCAGATTCTTTATCCACAGGTTCTTCTATGAGCAACGTCGACCACGCCGAAATCGCTAAATTTGAAGCTCTGGCACACCGCTGGTGGGACCGCGAAAGCGAGTTCAAGCCACTGCATGACATCAATCCGCTGCGGGTTAACTGGATCGACGAGCGGGTCAAACTGGCCGGCAAAACCGTGCTCGACATCGGCTGCGGCGGTGGCATCTTAAGCGAAGCCATGGCCCTGCGCGGTGCCACAGTCACCGCCATCGACATGGGCGAAGCCCCGCTGGCCGTGGCCCGTCTGCACCAGCTGGAGTCCGGCGTGTCGGTCGACTATCGGCAAATCACCGCCGAAGACCTGGCCCTGGAAATGCCCGAGCAGTTTGATGTGGTCACTTGCCTGGAGATGCTCGAGCACGTGCCCGACCCAGCCTCGGTGATTCGCGCCTGCCACGCATTGGTCAAACCTGGCGGCCAGGTGTTCTTCTCCACCATCAACCGCAATCCCAAGGCCTATTTGTTTGCCATTATTGGCGCCGAATACCTGATGCGCATGTTGCCGCGCGGCACCCACGACTTTAAAAAGTTTATCCGCCCCTCCGAGCTGGGCGCCTGGAGCCGCGCCACCGGCCTGCAAGTCAAAGACATCATCGGCCTGACCTACAACCCGCTGCTCAAGCACTACAAGCTGGCGGCCGATGTCGACGTTAACTACATGCTGCAAACCTTAAAGGAAGCCTGATGCGCCTGCGTGCTGTGCTTTTTGACATGGACGGCACCCTGCTCGACAGTGCCCCCGACTTTATCGCCGTGGCCCAGGCCATGCGCGCCGCCCGCGACCTGCCGCCGATTGCCGAACAGCTGATTCGTGAGCAGATCTCCGGCGGTGCCCGCGCCATGGTCGCCAGCGCCTTTGCGCTGAGCCCGCAAGATGCCGGCTTCGAGGTGCTGCGCCAGGAGTTTCTGGACCGCTACCAAGAACACTGCGCCGTGTTCACCCGGCCCTTTGATGGCATCGAAGAGCTGCTGACCGACATCGAGCAGGCCAAGCTGATCTGGGGCGTGGTCACCAACAAACCACTGCGTTACGCCGAACCGATCATGCAGCAGCTCGGTCTAGCCCAACGCTCGGCGATTCTGATTTGCCCTGAGCATGTGAAAAACACCAAGCCCGACCCCGAGCCAATGATTCTGGCCTGCACCCGCCTGGGCCTAGAGCCTGCCAGCGTGCTGTTTGTTGGCGATGACCTGCGCGATATCGAGTCTGGTCGCGCGGCCGGCACCCGCACTGCGGCGGTTCGCTACGGCTACATTCATCGCGATGACAACCCCGACCACTGGGGCGCCGATGCGGTGGTTAATCACCCGGCAGAGCTGCGCGCACTGCTTGATCGGGCGCTGTGCTCCTGCTGAATTAATAACCGACGCAGCCTGGGCTCAACCTAACTCAGCGCTGCCGTTGCCGATGGCGGGTTACGCCGCTTCGCAGCTAACCCACCCTACACCCGCTTGCCACTCGCCCAAGGACTTACCATGTTTGAATACAGCGCCCGCCCAGACCTATTGAAAGGCCGCGTTATCTTGGTCACCGGCGCTGGCCGGGGCATCGGCGCGGTTGCCGCCAAGAGCTTTGCCGCCCTGGGTGCCACCGTGCTGTTGCTGGGCAAGACCGAAGCCAATCTGAATCAGGTTTATGACGCCATCGCCGAGGCCGGCCACCCACAGGCGGCGGTGATTCCATTCAACCTAGAAACCGCCCTGGCCCATCAATATGACGAGCTGGCCGCCATGGTTGAGCGCGAATTCGGCCGCCTCGATGGCCTGCTGCACAACGCCGCCATCCTCGGGCCGCGCACACCCATTGAGCAGTTGTCGGGCGACAATTTCATGCGTGTTATGCAGGTCAACGTCAACGCCACTTTTATGCTGACCAGCACCATGCTGCCATTGCTGAAGCTGTCGGCGGACGCCTCGGTGATCTTCACCTCCAGCAGTGTCGGCCGCAAAGGTCGTGCTTACTGGGGCGCTTACGCGGTGTCAAAGTTCGCCAATGAAGGCTTGATGCAAGTGCTAGCCGACGAGATGGATGGCATCTGCCCGGGCCGCGCCAACAGCGTGAACCCCGGCGCCACCCGCACCGACATGCGCGCCCAGGCCTACCCTGGGGAAAATCCGGCGGGCAACCCAACGCCTGAAGAAATCATGCCGATCTATCTGTACCTGATGGGTCCGGATAGCGTCGGCGTCAACGGACAGGCTTTCGACGCCCAGTAAGCAAACCATCCGCCGGTTTCCCGGCGGCTAACTTTTGTGAACGGCAGCACATTGCCAGCATCAACGCCAAAACACCGGCAAACAGTTGCCGCCAGGGACCGACAAAAACAACTAACCAACTGAAATATAAAGAGTTTTATAACAATCTCAGAAAATGGCACGGAAATCGCTTTAAGCCTAGTGTCGACGCACTTAGCGCCTGAGGTTCACCATGATTTCTCACAGCCAAACCAACACCATCGACTTCGACGCAGCCAAACTGCAACGCTTGGGCTTCACGGGCAACCGTACCCAATCACTGCGGCCGGTCAGCCTGGCGCAACTGCGCCAGCAGCTAACCCTGCAGCTGCAAACCAGCCTCGAAGCCGATCGCATCCTTAGCCTGTTCTTCCGTGAAGTTCAGCGCTTGGTGCCTTTGGGGGCTTTGAGCTATCAATTGGCTGCTAGCGATTTACGCCTGGAGATGGGCGTACGCGCCAGCCACTCGGCCTGCTATCGCCTCAGCCACGAAGGTGAATACCTCGGCGAGCTGACCTTTCGCCGCAGCGTGCGTTTTTCGGAAGAGGAACTCGGCCAACTCGAATCACTGCTGGCCAGCTTGCTGTTTCCGCTGCGCAACGCCCTGCTCTATCGCAACGCCATGCGCAGCGCCCTGCGTGACCCATTGACCGACACCGGCAATCGCCTGGCGATGGATCAAGTGCTGCAGCGTGAAGTTGATCTGGCCGAACGCAACCAGCAACCCCTGTCGCTGCTGATGCTCGACCTTGATCACTTCAAGCGCATCAACGACAACTTCGGCCACAGCACCGGCGACGAAGTGCTTAAAGCCCTTGCCGCCACCCTTAAAGCCCAATTGCGCAATATCGACATGGTGTTCCGCTTTGGCGGCGAAGAGTTTTTGGTGGTGATGTCCAACACCAGCAGCGAAGCCGCTGCGATGATTGGCGAACGCCTGCGCCGCGCAGTGATGGAGCTACAATGCCTGGCCCAAGGTCGCGCCATTGAACTGTCGGTCAGTCTCGGCTGCGCCACCCTGGAGGCTGGCGAGTCGATCGACAGCATCATGCGCCGCGCCGACAGCGCCATGTACGCCGCCAAAGGCGATGGCCGCAACCGCCTGGTGGTAGCCAGCTAAACCAATCCAGACAAAATCAGCAGACAAAAAGAAGGGCTCCGATTGGAGCCCTTCTTTTTGTCTGCTGATTTTACTGCGGCAGTAACGCCTTACTGCGGTTTACGCGGGCCACGGCCAAAGCCAGGACGCTGACCGTCAGTTGCCGGAGGGCCGCGACGTTTATCTGGCGCCGAACCGCGCTCGCCGGACTCTTGCTGGCGACCAGCTGGCTTGGCCGGACGCTTATTGACATCGCTTGGGCGCTCGGCCACTTGCGAGCCACGGCTCGAGTCACCACTGGCGGCGCGCTCACCACGGCCACCGCTGGCCGGGCGCAAAGTGCGCTCCTGACGGCCGGCGCGACCCACCGGCTTGGCCGATTTACGCTGCTGACGGACCAGCTTGTCACGGGCCTTATCGGTCATGGCTGGCAGAGCCACTGGGGTCAAACCGACTTCCTCACTGAGGATGTCAATCTCGCGCTGGCCCATTTCGCGCCAGCGACCCATGGTCAACTCGGAGGTCATAAATACCGGGCCAAAGCGCACGCGCTTCAGGCGGCTGACCACCACGCCTTGGGATTCCCACAGACGACGTACTTCGCGGTTACGACCTTCCATCACCACGCAGTGATACCAGTGGTTGAAACCGGTGCCGCCGGGGGCTTCTTTGATGTCGGTAAAGCGCGCAGGGCCGTCTTCCAGCACCACGCCGGCTTTCAAACGCTCAAGCATCTCCTCATCGACTTCGCCACGCACGCGCACGGCGTATTCGCGATCCATCTGAAAGGAAGGGTGCATCAGGCGATTGGCCAATTCACCGTCGGTGGTGAACATCAGCAGCCCGGTAGTGTTGATGTCGAGGCGACCAATATTGATCCAGCGGCCTTCTTTAGGCTTGGGCAAACGATCAAATACGGTTGGCCGACCTTCTGGGTCGTCACGGGTGCAGATTTCGCCGTCGGGCTTGTTGTAGATCAGCACGCGACGGACCGATTCGGCACCCTCTTCGCGCTTGAGCAAACGACCGTCGAGACTGATGGCGTCCAGCGAATCGACGCGATGGCCGAGCTTGGCGACCACGCCATTGACCTTGACGCGGCCAAGGCTGATCCAGGTTTCGAGATCGCGACGCGAGCCGAGGCCCATGCGCGCCAAAACCTTCTGTAATTTTTCGCCAGCTGGACCTAATTCTGTATCACTCATCTTGGCACCTCCCGGTGTAGCAGTAGATGAAACGCACTATTTGCCGAACGGCTAATGCGTAAATATGGCGAGCAATCGCCAAAAGGGCGCGAAGCATACGCTGATTAGCCGCCGGGCGCACGGTTAAGGCTTAAATCAGCTCATCCGACTGTCTGTTTTTTGTACAACCCAAAGCCAACCAGTCAGTGCAGACTCGCCTCGGCGGCGTCCTGCGACTGCAGCTCTCCGGCCGCTTCGTCCTCTGCGGCTGGCTCAAGCTGCGCATCAAGCAAATCGTCAAAATCGCTTTTCAAGCCCAGTTCCATATCGTCCAGCTCAACCAGCAGGCTGCGGAAACTGGTTTCATCGCGCAACTCGCCGGTCGCCTCCTGGCCAGCCTCGGCATCGACGCGGGCCTGCAAACCAGCTGGCGCCGGCAGATCATCGTCCGGCGCAAACAAAGACTCTGGCTCAAGTTCGCGCAAGGCGGCCATGGTCGGTAGTTCATCCAATCCCTTGAGATTGAAGTGATCGAGGAACAGTTTGGTGGTGGCCAGCATGGCCGGTTTACCCGGCACATCGCGATAACCGACAACGCGAATCCACTCACGCTCCAGCAGGGTTTTGACGATATGGCTGTTGACCGCCACGCCGCGAATATCCTCGATCTCGCCACGGGTAATTGGCTGGCGATAAGCAATCAGCGCCAGGGTCTCCAGCATGGCCCGCGAATAACGTTGCGGGCGCTCCTCCCATAACCGGCCGACCCATGGCGCAAAACGCTCACGCACTTGCAGGCGGTAGCCGGTCGCCACTTCTTTTAGCTCAAAGGAGCGCCCCTCGCAGGACTTGGCCAGCAGCGTCAGGGCTTTTTTGAACACCGCAGGTTCGGGCCGCTCGGCTTCCTCAAACAGCTCATAAAAGCGCTCCAATGACTGCGGCTTGCCGCTGGCCAATAAAAACGCCTCGAGTAGCGAGGCCAGCTCGCGGGGTTCGGTCAGGTTCATCTGTTTGACTCTTGATTCAGCGCATACATCATTCGGCGCGGGCCCGCACATGGATAGGTCCAAAAGCCTCGTTCTGCACCAGCTCCACCAGCGATTCTTTGATCAGTTCGAGTATCGCCATAAAGGTCACCACCACGCCGAGACGACCCTCTTCGGCCAGAAATAGCGCGACGAAAGGCACGAAGGCACCGCCTTTCAAGGCCTCCAGCACGGCGCTCATGCGCTCGCGGGTGGACAGGGTTTCGCGGCTGATCTGGTGGCTTTCAAACATATCGGCGCGGCGCAGCACTTCGGCCATCGACAGCAATAGCTCTTCCAGGCTGACGTCCGGCAATAACTTGCGCGCCCGCGCTTGTGGCGCCTCTAGAGCCGGCACGGTGATATCGCGGCCGACCCGTGGCAACTGATCCAGCCCTTCGGCGGCGGCCTTGTAGCGCTCGTACTCTTGCAGGCGACGGATCAGCTCAGCGCGCGGATCGTCTTCCTCTTCCTCAAAGGCTGCCGAACGAGGCAACAGCATGCGCGACTTGATCTCGGCGAGCATCGCCGCCATCACCAGGTATTCGGCCGCCAGCTCCAGCCGCACCGACTGCATCAGCTCGACGTAGCCCATGTATTGGCGGGTGATTTCCGCCACGGGAATGTCCAGCACATCAATATTCTGTTTGCGGATCAGGTACAGCAGCAGATCGAGCGGGCCTTCGAAGGCCTCGAGAAAGACCTCAAGCGCATCCGGAGGAATGTACAGGTCCACCGGCAACTCAGTCAGCGCCTGGCCGTAGACCATGGCGAACTGCAGTTCTTGCTGCACGGGGGGCGAGTTCTCTGCCGGCGCGGGGGATGGTTCAGTGTGCATGGCTAATCTCGGGAGCGGGCATGGACTGGGTTTGCTCGCGGCACGCGCAATTACTGCGCGGTAAAGGCCGAAGGATCGCCACAGCCGATCCGCACCACCTGCGGCTCGGAGTCGACCAGATTAATCACGGTCGAAGCCTCTAGGCCGCCCAAGCCGCCATCGATAATCAGATCGACATGATGCTCAAGCAGCTGGCGCATTTCGTAGGGGTCGCTCAGCGGCTCAGTGGCGCCGGGCATAATCAGGCTGACGCTCATCAGCGGCTCGCCCAGCTCGGCCAGCAGCGCCATGGCAATCGGATGCCCCGGCACCCGCAGCCCGATGGTGCGGCGCTTGGGGTGCAGCACCATGCGCGGCACTTCCCGGGTAGCATCCAGGATAAAGGTGTAAGGCCCCGGCGTATGGGCCTTGAGCAGGCGAAACGCGCCGGTATCAACCTTGGCAAACAGGCCCAGCTGCGAGAGATCGCTGCAGACCAGGGTGAAGTTGTGCTTATCGTCCAACTGGCGCAGCCGGCGAATCCGTTCCACCGCCGCCTTGTCGCCGATATGGCAACCAATGGCGTAGGACGAATCGGTCGGATAGACGATCACCCCACCCGCCTTGATGATTTCCACCGCCTGTTTAATCAGGCGTGTCTGCGGGCTTTGCGGGTGAATCTGGAAGAACTGACTCACGTGAGCTCCCTCTTCAGCAATTAGCAGCTGGCCGATAGTCATTGAAATGAACCCAAAGTGGCGACAAATCATCCGGGAGCGGGCGATACATGCCCAGTTCAGACCAGTCGCCGGGCGCGTGAAAATCACTGCCAACGCTGGCCATCAAGCCAAATTCACGGGCCAAAATAGCCAGGCCGCCGATTTGTTCGGCCGGCTGCATGCCATTAACCACTTCCAAAGCCTGACCACCCGCCGCCTGATATTCAATGATCAGCTTGCGCCGTTTGCTGCGGGTGAAATCGTATTGCCACGGGTGAGCCAAGCTGACCCACGCGCCGGCGCCACGCAGAGTGGCCACCGCTTCCGGCAGGCTCGGCCAATGCTGTTTAACGTCGCCCAGCTTGCCGGAACCTAACCATTTGCGAAACGCCTCGGCGCGATCCCGAACATGGCCGGCGCGCACCATAAACTCGGCAAAATGCGGCCGCGCCGGGGCATTACCGCTGTCGCCCAGCTCCTGCTGCACCGCGCGGGCGCCTTCCAAAGCGCCAGGCATGCCTTTCGCAGCCAGGCGTTGGCTGATTTCTTCGGCGCGCAGCCAGCGGCCGTCACGTAGTTCACTGATCGCCTGCACCAATGCCGGCGCATCAACCGCAAAGCCGTAGCCGAGCACATGAATAGTCGCCCCGCCCCACAGACAGGACAGCTCCACGCCATTAATCAGTTGCATACCCAGCGCTTCGGCGGCGTTACGCGCCTCCGCCAAGCCTTCGAGGGTGTCGTGATCGGTCAGCGCGAGCATTTGCACCCCGTGTTCGTGGGCGCGGGCAACCACCACGGCGGGCGCGAGGGCACCGTCGGAGGCGCTACTGTGACAATGCAGGTCGACTTTCATTAGGCGGTTTCGATTAGTTTGATGTTTGTTATTATGCCGCCTCATCCTCGTTCTGGCTGCCGTTGTGAAACAATTCATCGATTTCATCCCGCTATTGCTGTTTTTTATCGTCTTCAAGCTGGACCCACGCACCGTCGAGTTCGCCGGCCAAAGCCTGCAAATAGGCGGCATTTTCAGTGCCACGGCGGTGTTGATCGCCGCGTCGGTGCTGGTCTACGGCAGTTTGTTCGCCATCCAGCGCCGGCTAGAGAAAGGCCAATGGCTGACGCTGGCTGCCTGCTTAGTGTTCGGCGGCATTACCTTGCTGCTGCACGACGAAACCTTTCTCAAACTAAAGGCCCCGGTGCTTAATGGTCTGTTTGCCCTGGGCTTTGCTGGCAGCCACTGGTTTGGCGACAAACTGCTGATCGAACGCATGATGGGCCACGCCATTAGCCTGCCGCAGGAGATCTGGCGGCGACTGAACCTGGCCTGGATCGGGTTTTTCCTGTTTGCCGGTAGCGCCAACCTGTTCGTGGCCTTTACCTTCCAGAGCATCTGGGTCGACTTTAAAGTGTTTGGCAGCTTGGCCATGACCTTAGTGTTCCTGGTCGGCCAAGGCATCTACCTGTCGCGCCATCTGCACGACGCAGACCCGGTCAACCCCACCAATCCCAAGGACTGAGCATGCTCTACGCCATTATCGCCACCGACGTGGCCAACTCGCTGGCACAACGCCTCGAGGCCCGGCCGGCGCATTTGTTTCGCCTGCAGCAACTGCAAAATGAAGGTCGCCTGGTGTTGGCCGGGCCGCACCCGGCAATCGACAGCATCGATCCAGGCGCGGCGGGTTTTTCTGGCAGCCTGATAGTCGCCGAGTTCGACTCCCTGACTGCGGCGCAAAGCTGGGCCGATGCCGACCCTTATCGCGCCGCCGGGGTTTACGCCTCGGTAGTGGTTAAACCCTTTAAGCAGGTGTTCCCCTAAGCGTTAGAAACACCGCAATAGCTGAGCTTGACCGCCAAAAATAACAATAAATCTAAAAGGACTTCCCATGCGTACAGCCTCGCGAGCATTACTCTCAGCCCTTGCCTTCACGGCGTTGTCGGTGCAAGCCGAAGTCACCACGGTGCCGATGACCAGCGTGGTTAACGCCGAGGTCGCCAGCCTCAATGTGCAACTCGATCAGCTGGAGCAACGCCTGGCCGAAAGTGAGCGGCTGCGCGGCGAACTTGCCAGCCAATTGGAAAGCGACCTCGCCGATCAAGGCA
>JAIERD010000536.1 GCA_019747155.1 Pseudomonadaceae bacterium | reverse complement strand
AAGGCAGTGGTCATGGGTTCGAATCCCGTCTGGTGCACCATATAAATCAAGGGCTTAGGTGAAAACCTAGGCCCTTTGTTTTTGGGCTGTGCCAATTCTGTGCCTAAACCGTGCCTTAAGGCATGGCACTGCCATTTGGCTAGCCAGACTTTTGAGTACTAGCCATATGACGCTGCCTCCAGCGGCGAATCGGCGGATATACCAACAATTCTTCCGCGATCACGCCGCGCAAACGCTCCGCCTCCTAGATTAGCTCTGCCTTATAAGACCCATCAGGCACAGACCTCAATGCTGGCAAATCGTTACAGCTGTCACCACCCCATGGCGACACGCATCTTTAGTTCTTTGCCCTCAATTTTATAGGAGCGATAACCCCAGGTTTTCGCATCCTATGCGCGAAGATCACGCGCGGTACATCCATAGATTAAGACAGGCATCGACATATGTTTTGCTCCACAAAAGGGCCCGCCGGATAAAGGACGGCTCGACCGCCCCCCCCCCTGAATGTCCATAGTAGAACAAACCTCAACCTTTAATCGGCAGCGCCCAACCCCTGCGGCCTAGCGCCTGAAAGTCTCTTTTACCTGCCACAAGCTGCTCGTATTCACGCTTGCCCTTTTGGCCTCGTAAGTACCGAATAGCCCCACACGTTTCACAATTTGCCTTGAAACCAGCCGGACTCTGGAAAACCAAGCGCCCCTTTTCTTTGCATACGGGACAGCTCTGCAAAGCAGCAAGCTCTTGGTTACGCTCAAGCAATTCAGCCCCTAGCCGTATTGCGTTGGCAGACTTCAATGCCGTTTGCAGCTCATTGAGGAATTCATCCCCGAGCACGTCTCGGACTTGTACCGTTTTTGCTTGAGGGTCGACTTGCAGGGCAGATGACCCCTTACACAGGCTCAGTGCACCTGTAGGAATTTTCTCCAACGGTTGACCATAGTTTTCCAGCAGCATACGTTGCAAGGTTTGATCTAGCAGTAAGCCAAACCGCTCTTCGCAGTACATATCTGAAGGAGAAAGTGACACCCACTGACCAATAAAGGCCTCATGATGAACATCTTGACCGATTGCCGGCCAAGCGATGAACCGGTTGGCAGGAAGCTTTTCCTCTGCGGAAGGCTCAGTGGTCAGCCAAGGTACAAGTGTCAGCAAGACCTCTTCATCAGATGAGCTGATGCTACTGATCAGCAGCTCCCACTCCAGCTCCCTCTGACGAAGCCGCAGAGTTCTGCCGCCCCATATGCCTTGATCTTTCCCACCGAGATAGGGCTGCAGTGCTCTGCGCAGAACAAGCCCCGCGTAACGCGAATAGGCGTGGGCAAGATGTTGATTCTGCTTAAAGCGCTCTTCAGCGGTTACATTGGCACCCGCGCGGATCCGCCCGAGAAGCTCCCATAGCGTCGCCACATGCCTGTAGTTAGGGTCATGACTGAGAATGTTGGTGCGGTGTAACGCACTTGCAACCCGTGCGTTGCGATCAACAAGCATGTAGAGCCCATTTTGCCGTAAACCACAAATGGCTTTATGCAGGCTCTGTAGTTTGTTCAGGTTGTCATTCAAAACCTCAGAGACCTTGCTTGTAGCGCTCTCATCAAAGGTCATACCCCATATATCGCACACCGCACGAGCAAGTCGATGGTCAATGTCTGCCGACTTATAAAACTCCATCGCTTGCTCAAGGGTTGCCCGCAAACTGCCAAGCGTCGAAAGACGAGCCCGCAGATGCCTGTCAGCTTCGTCGAGAAGCCTTGCATATACGCGGTTTTCGTAAATACCGTAATCGTCCTTGCTGAACCGAGCCATCACCTTCCTTGGGATAACGCCACTCAGTGTTTGTCGCTGCCAACACTCAGAGTGGGACGCAAGATGCACAAGCGCTCCTTTGGAGAGCCTGCGCGCACGGGCAATATCTGTGACCTCATCCTCATAGTGCATATCAAGCCGCGGACGCTGGGAAATTCGATGCAGATGGCCCTCGCGTACGACCTCCATCAACTGTTCTTCAAATAGCTGGAGATGCCCTTGGTCATCAACAATGGCCGCAGGCATAAGGGGAGAGATCAGTGCCTCCCCCCGCTGGATATCGGCATCTATGGTGGTAATTGCACTAAATAGAAGGTCGGCACCGGCAGTATCGACCTGGCGCGGCAAGATGAATGATCGCACCTGATCATTGAGCTGGCATCGCTGACCGTCATCATCCACCAGAAGGCCCGAGAAATTAGGCGTATGACCATTCAGCGTCAACCCGGTGGCATCCGCCCAATAGCGCCCAGGAGCAATCTCTTGAGGAAGCTGACGCAGCTGTTCGCCTGTCAGTCTGTCCAGCCACATCAGCTAACGCCTTCCAGTCGACGGATGTCGGCTTCCAGCAGCTGATTGCACTTGTGCGGATCACCATCAAGGCCTGCGCCGACCCAGAAATTCAGCAACGTATCCTGCAGTGTTTTCAGTGCATCAAGACCCACATCGTAACGGCCAGTGACCTTGCCCTTGCGCATCACGCGCGTGGACAACAGGTGATCCATGGCCTCCCCTTCAGTCCCTCCCGCGGCCTTGATCACAGGGATAAAGCGCAACGCTTGCTTCTCGAAACGATTACCCCAGCCCAGCCCAAAATCCTTTTCCAATTGCGTGGTCAGGTCATCTTTACTGAGCCATTTCAGCAAATCACCCACCTCCTGCTTGTATTTGTTGCACGCCTCGTCGAAAGACTTGTTCAGCGAGGCATACGAGAAGCTTGCCGGATCGTAGTGTTTGATGCCGAAACGATGGTCCTGTTTGGGCAGGGTCATCACATGCGCACGGTCGTAGGTCTTATCGGCCAGCTCACTGGTTGTTTCATCGTGGTTGGCCGTACCGATAAACCAGATATTCCCTGGCACCAGGATTTTGCGCCCATCTCGAAGCATTACCGGTGCGTTAGGCAGAGCCGTCTCGGACAAGCTGATCAAGCGCTCATCCTTGTTGTTTTTCTCTAGTGCAGAGAGAAACTCGGCAAAGTACTGCTCGGGACGAGAGAGGTTCATTTCGTCCAGCAGGATGACATTACAGGTGTCCTGCCAACGAGGTGTCTGAGCCTTATATAGCGCCTGCAGGCAGTCCTTCTCATAAAAACGTCGCTCGAAAGCGTTGTAGTGACCCAGAAGATCATCTCTATCACGCCAACCGGCCTGCACAGCAATATCGGTACAGAAGCCCCCCATCGCCTTGGCAAAAGCCTTGGCCAAGCTTGTTTTCCCCGTACCGCTAATACCCTGAAAGACATGTAACTGGCTCATGGCCAGTCCGCCCAATAGCACCTGAATATCCTCAAGTGGATAAAACAGCTCTACATGCTTTTCTGCAGTAGCAATCCGGTGCTGCAACTCGTTGGCAAACAGCTTGAGATCAGGCACACCATCCAACTCCATGCTGGCCCGGTACTCACGTCCGGAGTCCATCAACGCCATGGCCGGGAACGGCGTCTGAGTTTTCTGAGCACTTGTTAACTGCTCGATCCGGCTTTCCAGATCATCAATGTGCACAGTCAGTATGTTTTTGTGTTGCTCAAGCACGCGCTTTTCCCGGGCTACAGCCTCAAGTTCAGTAGAAGCAACACGCTTGCTACTCAACTCTCGCCGCAATTCATCCAACTCCGGCCTGATCACAGAAAGATCACGATCAAGATCAGCCTTGCTGCTACGGAGGTAGTCGATTTCGCGCTGCAGCTCTGGAGTATCCGAGTGCTCCAAGCTGCGTTTCAATGTTATGTTTTCATATTTCACTGCATCGAGCTGCTCAAGGATATCGGCCGCAGATTGCTCGCCGAGTGCTTGGGCCAGCTCCTGCATGTCGGCTAGTTTCTCTTTGAGCACATCAGCCTTTTTCCAGGCGGTGTCACGCTGACCCTCAAGTTTTGCTATTGCATGCTCATGGCTGGCGCGCTCCGCTTCCGTTTCAGCCGCAACACGCTGTTCAAGGCTTGCGTCTGTAGCTTTGATATCAGCCCACTCACGATCCAGTCGACTACGCGCACGATCAAGTTCCATCTTGCTCTGCTTGATTTCATGCTCACGATCATCGAGCCGCTTTATGCGTTCAGACTCTTCCTCGGAGCAGTTGTATTTGATCTCTGCCAAGCGGCGGGCAGCTTGTGCCAATTCGGTATCAAGCTTGCGCTTTTCATCCTGCACTTCCTGCAGAAATCCCGCCTGCTGCTTAGTGAGTTGCTGTTGGCGATCCTCAAGTTGACGCAGTGTCTGCTCGTTCTGTTCGACAAAACCCGCATGGGCGTTAGCTTCGCGCAGGTTCAGTGAGCGTTCGGCATCCAGCAGTTCTGATTTTTTGCGGGCCAGTTGCATCTGCTCGTCGGTCAAGACAGCACCTGCCTCGTCAAAGGCACTCCTTTCAGCCTCAAACGAGCCCTGTTGCGCGACAAGTGCCTGCTCTCTTTCGTCGATGCTGGCGACCAGTTTATTTGCCTGCTCCCAGCGCTCGGCAGACTCCTCGTGTAAACGATCCTTGAACTTGACCAGCTCTTTGCAGAAGTCTGCGAACCGCTCAATCCAACGTGCTAGGTCGGTATCTCCGTCAGCCTGAAATCTTTCAAGCACACTGCGCAGCCAGTCCTGCTCTACATGGATACCCATGCTCATATCAAACGACTGGTAGACCTTAGATGCGTTCTCAAATGAAGCATCCCAGGTAAGGATCTGCTTCTCCAGCGAAGGACGTGGCACTGCTGCTGCAGCAACTGGCGGCACCTGTTGAGGGCCAAACTTATTCGCGCTCTTCTTCCCCATTACATCCATTCCTTAAAACATGCTGTGAAGCTCAGAGCGAACCGGATGCTGTCCAGCGCCATATGCGTCGTGAGTTGAATAGGTTCTTTACCAGTAAAACTGCTCTGGGCATGGCTGCTCTGATTTCGCAGGTCCGCCAGTTCCAAAAGCTTCTTAAGCTGCAACTGGTCAGAGTCCATCATCTTGAGCGGATGACGAGGCTCTGTGAGCGCCCCCATGGCCGCAGCAAAAAGCAGAGCCTTGAGCGAGGAGATCGGTTTGGTGCAGGCTCGAATCACCTGATCGAGCCTCTGCCTCGCCAGCAAACTTATGACATCCGCTGTTAATGCGGGAATCTGCAACGCTGTGAGAACTCTCTGATTCAGCTTGATGTCATGCCTTTGCTGGCTGGGTAACAGCCCCACATCTGCCGGATAAGTACGAATCAGCCATTGCATGAGCACTTCAAGCAATTTCTGGCTTTCCACCAGTGCAGCATCTAGTTCCTGATCGCTGTCATCGTTCTGTTCTAGTTTCCCCCTACGCACCAGCAATGCAGCCAGATGCCGCTTGATATCCGGCTGGCGCTCCACCCAGGGGTATTCAATCAGCACCTGAAGCTCTGTCTGTTTTCGCAGTGATTCCAGCCATTGATCAACAGTCTGATTTTCGATTCGGGCAATGCCTATCAGAGTCTCAAGATGAGCGAGGAGGTGATCATCATGTTCAATCGCTTGAATCAGTGGTTCCTGCAACCACCAGGCATTTTCACGCAAGCCGAAGGGGTCCTTTACCGACCACAAGCCCTGCCCGCATTCATCGGCTGTGACCCAAATAAGAACACGAGCTGACTGAGCCACGGCATCCAGGCGCTGCACGCCCTGCAAGCTGATTTGCTCCGGCAAGCCAAGCGACTCTCCCAACTGCCGTGATGCCGAGTAATCATCTCGATAATCACGGTAAGCCAACATCAAAGACTCATGATTAAGTCCGGGCAGCGTGGTACGCGAGGCGACCATTTTGAAGGGTCTTATGGATTTACCTGTTTTTCTCTCATCCATGAACTCCGGGTAGCGAGCCAGTTGATCCACAGGCTCCATTTCGCTCAGTTGCACAACAAGGCGAGGCCAGAACTTTCCGGTCAGCGCGTCCTGCAACAAATAGCCGGATTTCATATTGGCATCGGCGACATCCTCATCATCCAAGAGCCTTTCGCCGTTGAGTGTCAGGGCATCAGCCTTATCATCCAGCCACCCATTACTTACACACTGAGCCTGTATCAACTTGATCAGATTCAGGTGAAGTCCAGTCAATGCGGCAAGATCTTCTGCCCGAGCAGTTCTGGCACGGATCAAGCCAAGCACCGCTCGCTGCAATAGGTTCAATTGCGGTCGTTTGGGATCTGGATACAAAACACGGTGTACCAGTACCGGCCAAAGCAATGCCTTTTTCTTGCCTCTGGGTTTTGCACCAAACTTGAGATACATGCCGGAATCAACGAAGGCTGCCATGCTCGCCTCCGCACATCTGATAGAAGGCAACCAGCGCTGGTATAGCTTCCTGAGCCTCGGGGGCTGTGGCTAGCGCCGCATCACCGACACAAATCAGCATTTGCCGCTGACGACTCATGGCTACGTTCATTCTGTTGGGTAACCTTAAAAAACCAAATTGCCGATTTAGCTGCTTTTCTCGCTCAGTAGTATCGCCAACGTCTTGCCCAGGCCTTGCTGGTTGATAGGTCCGAACACATGACAAGAGCACAACATCAAACTCTTTACCCTGAAAGGCGTCGACCGAACCTACCCGCAATCTTTCTTCCATACTGACCGAGCCGTCGCCACGTATTTTTCTGGCCCATTTGAAATGCTCATGCGACTCGAAGGCCCCGTTGCGAAACTCCATCAGCGGTGTGTCGTCGACGCGCTGCTCAGCGAGTTTTTCCATGATCAGATCGCGCTGGGAGGCATAGAAGGTAATAACGCCGATCGAAAGACTATCGCCTCCCGCCTTCAGCAACCTGACCACCTCATCCGCGATGCGCTGTGCCTCAACCTCTCTTACTCGACTTGTACCCCTGCGCTGATCCTTGCCTTGAGATGCAGGCAAATCAATCCATTGGCAAATCCGGTCACGATAATCGGATGCCAGCGGGCCAAGAGCAGTGAGAAAGGCTTCGGAAAATGCGAACTCATCCGCTGCGCGCTTAGAGCGAATCTGACCCAGACCTACTGACTCATAAAACTGCTTACTGACAAAGTCACCGAGTAGTGGATGCATGCGGAACTGGGTATCCAGCATTACTACACGCCGAATGTTGTCCACCTTTTCAAGGTCCTGCAACTTGACGCGCATGCGCTCGAAAAGGCTGGAGCGAAAAGCCATCAACTGCAGTTCAGTTAGCTGATGTTCTTCTTGCAGTTGACCTTCAATGTCAGGCTCTAGCATGTGCGGCAACTGTCGATCGTCCCCAACCAGCACCACACGGCGCTTGGCCATGGCCATGGGGATAAAAAGATCCAGAGGGTTGGCACGGGCCGCCTCATCGATCACCACGGTATCGAACTCGATACCAGGGCTATCGATACCTGAGACAGCTTTAAGGCTTGCCATACCAGTGCTACCTGAGCCCGACACAGCCTTAAGGCTTGCCATCTGTCTGCCTGCTGCCTGCTGGCATGTGGCACCTACCACCATGGAGTACTCATATACGACGGCCTGCGCAGCCTTTCGATCCATTTCTAAGCTGTCAGCAAGTTGCTCCAGCACCCAGGCCACCCCCTGTTTTCGTTGGCGCAGCCTGCACTCAAGATGTCGATCAATCTCATCGAGTAACGCTACCGCCTCAGGGTCAGCCTGCCGCCTTAATTCAGCCGGTCGGTAATCAGGCATGAGCTGATCGAGCAGTTTATTTTTCCAGGCAGCCAAGTCATGCAACATGGAATCAGAGGGCTGCGTGTTATCCGCTGCATCCTGCAACAAGGCAAGCAAATCAGTATTTGAGTGTGTGTTGTCGCGCTTCAACCAGCTGAGCAAGTCCCAGGCGCGATCAAGGCCATCATCGTTGAATGCATTCCGCTCTACCCGCAACGCACGGACCCGCCTCAAGGCTTGAGCATTCTGCCCATTCGCCTTGGACAATGGGGTCTGCCTTTGCAGGTGCTCGATGTAGTCTTCAAGCTGACTCTCAAGCTTTGGCGACAACATCAAACCGTTACCATCCAGCTCACGCAGTGCATCCAAAATACCGGTGAAGGTCTCCGCTTGGTGGCTTGGCGAGGTACCGGCGATTCTGGCGAGGGCTAACCGGGTCGATAGATCCCGGATACACTCCAGTTCGGGGTATTTACTGTATTGCTCGGCGATCTGCTTCTGCAAATGGGAGCCCTGACGATCCAGCCAGGGGTCAATCACCGAGCCCTCATCCTGTCCTCCGCGCTTGCCGCCCACACGTGCTCCTGGCAACCCGAATACATCGCTGCGATTCAGTGCATTGTCTACAGCGTCGTGCTGGAAACTGCTGATAAGAACCTGTGCAGCAATATTTCTATCCTGGGTTTCCTCAGCGAGGCGACGCTGCAATGCGGCGATGACCTGCGTTTTACCCGTTCCGGGCGGGCCGATGATGATGGCGATATCCGGAGTATTAAGTGCCGCATCCAGTGCGAGCGCCTGCTTCTCGGTAGGCTTACCACCTTTAAAGGTTTCTAACGCATAGGGCGTCAACCCATCAATTGACCGACGCCTTGAAGCCGGTACAGTTACACCTTCCAACAACCATTTTAATTGTGGCAGTCGCTTGCCCAAATCAATCGAGTGTTTAGCCGCAAGGCGTCTTTTACCGACAGTACGATGCCCAGCCAACGACAGGTAAAGCCAACCCTCAGGCTTCTTAGGGCGCACGCCTGGCCGGGTTGACGCAGACTTAAACACAACAGCGTCACGCTCAAACCTTATGGTGCCGCGCGGAGTATTCTGGTCGGCCGTTGACTCATCCATGGCGAGCTCTTCTGCCCAGTCAGGGGGGTCCACTCCGAGATCAACCTGAGTGTCTGCTGGCAGCTCAAGTGACCGCCAACGGTCACGGAACTCCCGATAGTCGTCCTGTGATTTCGGAGTCAAACGCCAGACGTTCTCACGCCCTTCTTCATCGCTCATCCATTGAACGAAGCGCAGTGAGCGCAGGGTCTCGGCTTTCTTTAATTCGCTCTGCCACTCCTTATCGTTATAGAGGTTCCACAACTCCAAATAACTGGCACTGTCTCGCAAAGCGGCATCCAGCAAGGCTTGCTGGCTTGCACTATTGAGAACAGCCGCAACAGACACATCACGGAACTCAAACTGCCCAATTAACAAAGAGAAGGCACCGTCACGACGCGAGTGACGGGTAATACGCTTGATCAGAAGTCCACGACCCTGCAGTTGCTCAACGTCTGCACGCCAACCCTTGCCAAGCAGTTGGAAGCCTCCTTTTGAGGCGCTATTGCTGAAGCGGGCAACTGTCAGCCAATCACTCTCTGCAAGGCCACGCACAAGGAATTGATCTGCTAACCATCGGCAAGCCAGGTCTATATTCTTGTCCGTGATTTCTTGCTTGCTGAAGAGATCATCGGCAATCAGCTCATCGACCCCAATCTCAAGCTGCATCGCAGACACTTCAACAGGTGCACAGTACTGCACCAACAGCTTGCTGCTGCCCTGTTTGCTGGTAAGTAGCCAACGCACCTGATCTCGCAGCACCAGCCGGCTAAATAAATCCTGATCAGCTGCTGAGCAGTTCACCTTGATACGTTCGTCGCCCTGAACCGCAAGCCACTCATCTTGATAGGCCTGGAGAAAAATCGCCCGCCCTGTTTGAAAGCCGTCAATACCCTCATCCGTAGAGAGCGACAGCACATCCTCGGACAGCATTGGGAAGTCTTTAAGATCCATATGCCATCACCACCTGAACTGCCAAATGACGTAAGACTTTCCAAGCTCGGCAGTGCCGAGACTGGATTTTTCCGGTGCACCAACGTGAATCAGATAAGGATCTTCATGTTGCCCGCGCAGACTTTCCGCAAGCCCTTGTTGGCGCTCCAAAGGCTTTTTTGCCCCTCCTCGCTGCAGATTCAATTTCCCCTTCGAAAGAGGATGAATAACCAGCCCTTTCTCGGTGTACTCAACACGGATATGGTCTGCAGGCCAGCGGTCATAGCTAAAGGTTGGCATCAAACGCTTCAACTCAAGCTCCGCACCAGGCTGCAGCCAGACCTTGCGACCAGTCGCAAACGTCTCACCTGCAGTATCAGAAGAATCCTCAGCCTCTGCCGGCAAGGAGATGAACTCCTCAAACAACACCAGCCGGCTATCGGCAGGCTCGTCGCAGAAAAAGCATGATGCTTCGTCAACTGAATCAAGTTCAGCTGACAGCACGGTGGTGCCACCACAACCTGAGCAGCAGTAAATGCGCTCATCAATTTCCGCCAAAGCCTCAAGCCACTCAGCCATGCTGGGCCGACCAAGTGGATTGTGCAGTCCCGGCTCGAAACAGCGACTAAACAACGCAGGTAGCTTGCTGTGTTCAAGCAACTGGATCGGCAAATTGGCAAAACACTGATTGGCATCGTCCTGCGTGTCATTGATCCAGGGATGCTCGCCGCGCAGCGCAGCCTCTTCTTCCTCAGGCTCACCGTCACTGACCAGTTCGCCCTTGAAAGGGTGGTTATGGGTCAGCAACTGATAGGCGATGATCGCAAAACTCCAAATATCCGTCAGGCTGGACAGAAGCGCATCGCCGCGGGCCACTTCGGGCGCACCATAGTCCGCTGTATGCACGGTCAAACCACTGTGTGACTCTAGGCTGATGTTGTCGCAATCAATCAACCAGGTCTCAGCATGGTCAGGGTCATCGGACACGAAGATATTGCTGGGCGACAGATCGCCATAAAGCATCCCACGACTATGCAGCTGGTTCAGTGTGCGGGCGAGCTGACTCAAGATACGTATGCGCCGCCGCAAGCCTCCTTGGCGCAGATAATCGGCTGCTGCCTCGCCTTCAGCGTTGACGAAGCTGTCGAACAGGCTCTGCAGTGAAACCAAGCCATCCATGAGTTCCATGACATAGCCGCTGCGGGGCTCAGCCAGCTGAGCCAGCGGTCTCGCCAATTTCAGCTCAGTAAGATCCTGACGAATCAACCAAGCAATATGCTGGTTCCACCGCTGGCGAGTTTGTACATCCTTATTGGTAAAGCCCTTGATAAGAACTTGGGGATACTGTGTGCGGTAAACGATGCCTTGCCCGCCACGACTTAACTCCCCTCGCAGCTCGTAAACTGAACCTTTGGTGTCCTGCACGCTGCGTTTGCTCTGCGCTTTTGTAGTCGCGGTCATCTGCTTCAATCCGTTCTAAAAATGCCAGCGATTGTCTTGTCATCGCCATGACGCGGCGTGGACCAACCATGAAGTTCTTTTGTCAGCCACTGGCGCATGCGCCGTTTACTACCGCGTAACTGCCGCTGGTAAATCGCCTCAAAAAAGGGTTCCAAGTGTTCCGGGATCAGGTCATCCGAGATGCCGTCCGTCATCAGCAACACACCATCGCCCGGCTTATACAGCTCGAAGTTGATGCTGCAGCTCGACACAGCAGCCTGCGCCAATGTCGTGGTCTGATTGCCAAAGCCTTGGCGCTGATCGGTTACGATCTTGAACACACCCTGGCTTCTAATCAGCAACAAGCCATCGCCAACCTGCCCCGCAACGCCCTGCCCCTGGCCGTTCACTCGAGCCCAAAGACAGGTTGTTTCATGCGGCCGATAGCAATCGCCAAAGTGAGCCAGCCAAGCATCACGCAGGCTTAGGGCGACCGAACCATGTAGAATGTCCCGCTGTTGTCGGGCGAGTTGTCTGAACGACTGAACGGCTTTACGCGAACCCAAGTGGCTCAGCGGGCGGCTGCCCAGCCCATCAGCCACAGCGATGCACCAACCGCCCGCGAGACCGCTGACGCAAAGAGCATCCTGGTTCGGTAAACCATCTAATTGATGTGCGGGGCCTCGCACCGAAGCCCCGCCTGCCAGCAAGCGCATTAGAACTCCCAGTCTTGCTCGTCTGCGCTTGGTATCTGCAAAGGCGTAGCCTGATTAGGTGTTGCCGACTGGCTGCGCGCACTGACGCTCATAGTCACCGCGCGGAAGAACCGGTAGATATCACCGGCGTTCTCGGCACGGAACAGCGGTGCCTCAGGATCATTGGTGAAGTCGCTGAGATCGGA
>JAIERD010000094.1 GCA_019747155.1 Pseudomonadaceae bacterium | reverse complement strand
TTGTGGCCGCTACTGCTGTCCTGCACAGCGCCGGTTTTGCCTTGGTGCGCGGCTTGCCACAGGTTGCCGTACGCGTTGCCGGTCTGGCTGCCGCCAGCTGCGGGCTGTACCTGGGATTAGCCTAACTATTCGCCCCGGCTCGGCAACAGGCGCGGCGCAGAGCGGGTAATGGCGGCTTGGTCAGGGACCATTCAAGCGTTAGGCTGAACCCTGACCACTTGCGGAGCCTGACATGTCTTTACGTTCTATCTGCGTCTTTTGTGGCGCCAGCAGCGGTACTAATCCGATCTATGCCCAAGCGGCGGTCGAGCTCGGGCGCACCTTGGCCACCCGGGGTATCCGCTTGATTTATGGCGGTGGCGCCGTTGGCTTGATGGGCATAGTCGCAGACGCCGCATTAGCCGCCGGCGGTGAAGTGATCGGCATCATTCCGCAAAGCCTGAAGCGCAGCGAAATCGGCCACAACGGCTTAACCCGCCTGGAAGTGGTCGACGGCATGCACGCCCGCAAAGCGCGGATGGCCGAACTCAGCGATGCCTTTATCGCCTTGCCCGGCGGCCTGGGCACCCTGGAGGAGCTGTTCGAAGTCTGGACCTGGGGCCAGCTGGGTTATCACCAAAAACCGCTGGGCTTGCTGGAGGTCAATGGTTTTTTCGGCAGACTCTGTAGCTTTCTCGATCACCTGGTGGGCGAAGGATTTGTCCGCCCCCAGCACCGCGCTATGCTGCAAAGCAGTGGCAGCGCCGAGGAATTATTGACCTTGCTGCAAGGCTGGCAGCCGGCGCCCGCCAAATGGGCCGAACAGACCCAGCCCTGACTCACGACAATAATAATCGCGGCACACGGCCCAAATTTGAACGAATGGAGCGCAGATGAGCAAAGACAAAAAAAACCACCCGAAAACCTCAGCTGAACCGGCCAAGCGCGCCAAGTTAGGCCGCCAGGAATATGAGCGCGAGCTGGAGTTGCTGCACATTGAACTGGTCAAGTTGCAGCAATGGGTGGTGGCCAAGGGCCTGAAAGTCATAGTGGTGTTTGAGGGCCGCGATGGTGCCGGCAAAGGCGGCACCATCAAGGCCATTACCGAGCGAGTCAGCCCGCGAGTATTCCGGGTGGTGGCGCTGCCGGCGCCGACCGAGCGGGAAAAAACCCAGATGTACATCCAGCGCTACGTGCAGCACCTGCCGGCCGCCGGTGAAGTAGTGATCTTTGATCGCAGTTGGTACAACCGCGCCGGCGTTGAACGGGTGATGGGCTTTTGTACACCAGAACAAAGCCAGAAGTTTCTTGAGGCCGTGCCGCTGTTCGAGCGCAACATCGTCGAGTCCGGGATTATCCTGCTCAAGTATTGGCTGGAGGTCAGCCCCGAGGAGCAAAGCCGCCGGCTTGAAGGACGGATCACCGATGGTCGCAAGACCTGGAAGCTGACGGCCATGGACATCAAGTCGTACAACCGCTGGGACGACTACACCAAGGCCCGCGACGACATGTTCGCCGCTTCCGACACCTCCTGGGCACCGTGGAATATGGCGCTCTCCGAAGACAAGAAGCGCGTGCGCCTGAATGTGATCAACCACCTGTTGGCGCATATCCCCTATCAGGAGCTGCCAGCGCAAAAGCCGATCAAATTGCCTAAACGCAAAATCGGCAGCTATACCCCCAGTAACTATCCCTTCCGGATCATCCCTGAGCGCTTCTAACACACCGTAGCTCGGGCGACCTATTCAGCTCGCCCGAGCATGCAGTCACACTTAAGGCTGCTGCATGATCAGCGTTTGCGTGGCCATCGGCGCCGGAAATTCAGCGCTGCCCAAGGCATCTTTAATCACCTTGTTGCTGGCAAAAAATACCTGACCATAATTGCTTGGATGGCAATAGGGACGCACCGCCAGCACCGGCCCGAGCAGATTAAACTCAAGAATCTCGACATCCACAGCCGGCACCGCCAAGACATTCGGCACCGCACTAAGGCGGGCCTTGAGCAGGTCAATGGCAGCCTGGTAATCGGCAGCGTTGGATAACTGCGCCTTCAAATCGACCCGACGATAGGCGTTGTGGCTGAGGTTCTGGATGTTGTCGGCAAAAATCTTATTGTTGCCCACCAGGGTCAGGATGTTGTCGGCGGTATTAATCGCGGTCACAAACAAGCCAATTTCGGTCACGGTGCCGGTAACCCCGCCCGCGCAAATCACGTCGCCGACCTTGAACGGACGCAACACGATAATAAAACCACCCGCCGCCAGGTTGGCCAACAACCCCGACCACGCCAGACCAATTGCCAGGCCTACTGCGGCCAGCAAGGCGGCAAAGGTGGTGGTCTGCACACCGAGATAACCGAGCACACCGATTACCAGCAGGATATTCAGCGTCACGGTAATAAACGAGCCGACATAACGCAGCACGGTCGGATCAACGTTCTGCCGATCTAACGAGCTCTGCACCAAGCCCACAGAGAAGCGAATCAGCCAGCGACCGATCAACCAGAAGGCCAGCGAAGCCAATATCTTGATGCCAAACTCAGTGCCGTACTGAATAACCAGCGTCATCAAGGCATTGGCTTTTTCAGTCCCTGCATTCACCAGCGTTGTTTGATCCATAACAAATTCCTTAGTGGGTAGATTGCCGGGCAAAAATAGCATGCAAGCGTGCTTTGCCTCTATCGCGCCGCACAGTGATGGCGCTAGGCTACTAATGTTACGCAGACTGCCAAATGCGCCACGTTGCGACCATTTGGCCGACGGCCAGCGTCTGCGTCAACAGCGTATACACTCCAATCAACCGCTGCGCTTTTGGTACCGCCCATGCTCCTGCGCCACCTGACTGGCTCGCTGCTGATTAGCCTACTTGCCGCACTGCCGGTCGCGCCGCTACACGCCCAGGAAACTTTGCGCATCCTGACGTGGCCAGGCTATGCCGACAGCGATCTGGTCGAGGAGTTTGCCAGCCGCTACGGGGTCAAGGTCGAGGTGACTTTTATCGACACCGACGAAGTGCTGCGGGCAAAAATGAACCTCAATCAGGGCGGCGATTACGATGTATTGGCCGCCAACACCGCCGAGATGCAGTACTACATCGACCGGCAGTTAGTGCAACCGCTGCAGCTGAGCGACATCCCCAACACCAAACGCCAACTCTGGCGCTTTCGTAATCTGCAGAGCATTCCGGGCATTAGTCGCGACGGCATCATCTATGCCGTGCCCTACACCTACGCCGAGATGGGCCTGATTTATGATCGCGCGCAGTTCAGCAGTCCACCCAGCTCGTTGGCCAGCCTCTGGGACCCCAAGTACCAAGGCCGGGTACTGGCCTACGACGGCGCCACGCATAATTTCTCCATCGCCAGCCTGCTGCTCGGCGGCGCACCGTTTCAAATCAAGGAGGCCGAGTTTGCCCCCATCAATGCCAAGCTGATTGAACTGCGCCGTAACGTGCTGACCTTCTACACCCAGCCGCAAGAGTCGGTGGAGCTGTTTCGCCAGCACAAGGTCGCCCTGCTGTACGCCAACTATGGTCGTCAGCAGCTCAAACCCTTGCTGGAGGCCGGGGTCGACGTGGGCTATGTCATCCCCCAGGAAGGCGCCTTGTCTTGGCTCGACTGCTGGGCCATCAGTCGTGGGGCAAAAAATCCACGGCTGGCCGAAGACTGGATCAACTTCACCCTCGAGCCACGCATCAGCCAGGAGCTGAGCCGCCGCCAAGGGCTCTCCAACACCATCGAAGCAGGCACCGAAAACAGCAACTTGGACAAAATCATCTGGCTTGAACCGGCCGAAGATGACGCCCGCCGCGCGCAACTCTGGAGCCGTATTCGCTCCGGCGAACGGTTGCCAGCACTCGCAGCCCCAGAGCCGGCCCCGATGAACAGTCAACCATGAACTACAGCATCCGTTTTAAGCTCAGCAGCGCCTTTGCCCTGTTTGGCATTTTGGTCACGGTGCTGATCGGCTACTACGCCTACGCCACCAGCCGCAGCATGCTGCTCAGCGCTGCCGAACGGGATCTGCTGACCGCCACCCAGGTGCTGGGGCGCAACCTGCAGGCGAGCCTGGCCAATGCCAATCAAGACTTGCGCCTGCTCTACAGCCTGCCGCAAACCCGCAACCTGGTTGAGCACGCGGGCCAAAACCGGGCTCCCGAGGAGGCTAACGAGTTAGCCGAGATCTTCAGCAACCTGCTCAAGCTGCATCCGCAGTACCTGCAGATTCGCCTGATCGGCACCACCGAGCATGGCCTGGAGCGCGTTCGGGTGGAGCGCGATGGCCAGCAGTTAATCCGCATCAGCACCGCGCAACTGCAAGAGAAAGCCCACCTGCCCTACGTCTTTCAAGCGCGGACACTGCCGGCTGGCAGCGTGTATTTGTCGCCGATTACCATCAACCATGAGTTCGGCGCCCACTCAGGTCTTAACCAGCCGACCATCACCCTCTCCAGCCCGCTCGCCAGCAGCACCAACCCCAACAGCACCAGCGACCTAATGGTGTTAAACATCGGTCTGAACCAGTTATTTCAACAGCTACAAAGCGACTTGCCGCAGCACTATCAGGTGTTTTTAAGCAACGAGTTCGGCGATATCTTGATTCATCCGGACGCCAGCCAAACCTTTGGTTTCGACAGCGGCCGGCGCATCTTGCTGCAAGACAGCTTTCCGGTCGTCGCCGACTTGCTACTCGGCAGCCAACAGAAACCAGAGTTGAAGAGCACATCGACCCGTGGTGACGAGTTGGTCGCCAGCTTTGTGCGCCTGCAACTGGATGAACACGACACTCAGCGTTTCGTGATCCTGGGCCTGGCGCAACCCGCGGCATTTATCGTCAGCGATGCGCACCAACTGGGCTGGAACATCAGCAAGATTGTCCTCATCCTAAGCCTGCTAACGGTGTTGCTGTCGGCGTTGAGCGCGCGCGCCATCACCCGCCCACTGCACCAGATGATGGTCTCGATTAAAGGTTTCGCCCGTGATCGCAGCATCCTTGAGCTGCCGGTGTTGCGCACCGATGAGCTCGGTTTGCTGGCGCGTAGTTTTCATGACATGCAACTGGAAATCCTTGAGCAGCTCAACGAACTGCAAGCCAGCCGCAACGCCCTCGACCACCTGGCCCAGCATGACCCGCTGACCGGCCTGCCTAATCGTCGCTGCTTCTTTGAGCGCCTGGAGCACGCCATCGCCAACGCCCGGCGTAGCGGCAAACCGCTGGCTGTGCTGTTCGTTGACCTGGACCACTTCAAACAGATCAACGACCATCTCGGCCATGCGATTGGCGACCAGGTACTGCAAATCATCGCCCGCCAACTGGGCTCCATCACCCGCGAGGCGGATACCGTGGCACGCTTGGGCGGTGATGAGTTTGTGATCTTGCTGGAGCATTTCGAACAGACCAAAGACATCCTGCATATAGTGCAAAAGCTCCACGAGCGCTTCCAAAGCAGCCTGCTGATTGATGGCCATGAGCTAAATATCCACGCCAGCATCGGCGTCAGCCTCTACCCGCGCGACGGCATTAGCGCCGAGCAACTGCTGCAGTATGCCGACAGCGCCATGTACAGCTCGAAAAACAGCGGCCGCAACACCTACACCTTCCACGATGGCGGCGAGTACTAAGGCCACTTTAGTCGCCCGCCCACGCCCAGCGTTTATTCACAGCCATCTCCCGGTTACGTATTGAAGACCGCTTCCGTAGGGTGGGCTTCAGCCCACCGCCCCTGAACGCCGCAATATTGGTGGGCTAAAGCCCACCCTACGTAAAGCCCAGCGCCGACAATTCTGCCCGGCTTCAGGCAGTTATCAACTTGGCGGGGATCAACACATAACTGGGACAGCGCCTTACTCATCAGCCTAAATGCCAAGGCCCCGAATAATCGGGGCCTTGGCATTTACCGCAGAGCTATTTAAACCGAGTTAGCGGCTGGCCTTGCGGCGCATCGCAGCCGGGGTAAAACCGCCATCACCGGGGGATGGCTGGCTGAAATCGACCGAGCCACGCTCCTCGCTGTCCAGCCCTTGCACGCTGTAGGTGTGCGCCTGCAGGTCGTGATAGGTATCCAAAGCGCTCCAGGTGGTCGGCAGCTCGTAGTAGTTTTTCAGGTAAGCCTGCGACACCCGCCACAGCTCGCCACGACCGTCGTACTGATCAACCACCGCCGCGCCCCAACTGTCTTCATCGAGGTAGAGCACGCGCTTGGAGTAGACGTGGCGCATACCCGGTTTCAACGTGCCCTCAACCACCCAGACCCGATGCAACTCGTAGCGGGTGTAATCGGGGTTGATATGGCCGGGGGTCAGCAGGTCGTCGTACTTCACCTCGGGGTTGCCGATGCGGTAGTTGTTGTAGGGGATGTAGATCTCTTTTTTACCCAGCAGCTTCCAGTTGTAGCGATCCGGTGAGCCGTTGAACATGTCTGTGTCGTCCACGGTGCGCAGGCCATCCACCGCCTCTACCGGGGTTTCATAGGCGACCGTTGGCGCGCGCCGCACCCGCCGCTGACCGGCGTTATAGGCCCAGGCCTGGCGCGGCTCTTTGACCTGATCAAGGGTCTCATGCACCAGCAGTCCGCCACCGGCCAGACGCGCCGGCGAGGTGTTGAAACCCATGTAATCAAACAGGGTGTTGTTTAACCCGGCGTAATTACCCTTGGGGTCGTAGAAGTGAAACAGCGCTTCGTCCTGCGAGGTGACGATGGATTTATTGCCATTGCTCTGCACCCCGGCTTCGCTGGAGCGACGCACCAGGTAGCTGCCGCGATAACGCGCAATGTGGTTCCACAGCGCCTCGACGCCGCTTTGCGGGATCGGGAAAGGCGTGCCGCCATAGGCATCGCTGAAGCCGTTGCCGCCCTCCAGCAACTTGGCGCTGGTGGCATTGGCGAAGGTGTTGTCATACACCCACTGCGGGGCCGCGCCAGTGCGCCGGGAGGTATAGACCGGCATGCGAAAGGTGCTTGGATAGGCATTCAGCAAGGCAATTTGCCCCGGCGTTAGATGCGCCTGATATTGCGCCAGATTGGCCTTGCTGATGCTGTACAGCGGTTTGTCGGCGGCAAACGGGTCCGGCTGGTGACTGCCAGCGCCCTGATAGTCAGCCGGTGGTTTGCTCAGGCCACCTGTCCAGGCCGGGATACTGCCGTCGGCATTCGCGGCTTTTTCGGCACCGAGCGGGGTGAGGGTGGTTTTCAGCGCGCCGGCCTGGGCGGCCGACACGGCGGCCTGGGCCGGGCTCGCGCCGAGGCTGATGGAAATAGCCAGGGCCAGCAGGGAAAGAGTCTTGGTCATGCAATGAATCTCCATAAGCGCAATGCTCTGGCCCGCTCGCGCCGGCCAGAGCTGCGGCATCAGAATGCGTACTTGCCGGTCAACGAGACAATATCGCGATCGTAGAGGCTGTTAATCCCCAGGTAGTCGGTATAGGCCAGGCCCACTTCAAAGCTGTTCAGGTAGCTGGCATCCATCCCCAGGGTGTAAGCCTTGCTGCCTTCACTAAAGTTGCCGGTCAGGTCCGAGTTGCCCTTGAAGTCATTCTGATAGGCGACATAGGGCGAGAGCTTGACCCCGGCATAGACGTTATTCCAACTGCCTCCCAGCAACACCGTGCCGCCGTAGCTGTCAGCGGTGATTTGATTGCCCTTGGCGTTATCGCCGCTGTAGGCCTTGTCGCGGGTGCTGACCAGTTTGCGCTGCTGGTACTCGCTGCCGTTGAAGCCGGTGTAGGTCAGGCTGTCGCCGCGAATATGCTGGGAAGCCACTTCAGCCACACCGAACAACGAGTCGAAACTCAGCAGCGGACCGAAGTTGTAGATGGTCGACAGTGAGGTGTTGAACATCTCGACCCGCCGGTAGTTCTCAAACACTCCAGCCCGGCACAGTTGCTTGCCTGACACTTGAGCACAGGCTTGGTCACCGGCCACATTCGAGTCGTAGATATTGGTCGTACCGAGCACGCCCTGACCGAGGATATCGGCCAGCAGGTCATCGGTGGACGCGATGCTGATCGGCGCATTCGGCCGGTATGACAGCTCACCGGAAACCGAGGCGCTGCCTGCCGTGGTGTTAAAGCTCAGGCCGTACATCTGCACGTCTTCGACATAATCGCGCCGCGCCATGGCGTTGCCGGCCATGTCCAGCGTCGCCAGACCATATTCGGCACCTGCAGCGCCAAGACCGGCGGCAATCGCCCCCAGGGTGGTGATATCGACGCCTTGGTAGCCGTTCAGGTCGATGGCGACCGTCGGCTCCTTGGCGTGATAATTGACGAAGTAAAAGCCGAACTCGGTGGCATTCAACTCTTCGGCAATGTAGTGAAAGGCCGCGCCCCACTGACCACTGTCGCGGGCGGCAAGATCATGACCAATATTGGCCACTTTGAACGTGCCAGTAGTCGGCGACAAATAGGAGTTCGGCCCCGAGGGGCCATTGCCCACCAGACCAAATTGCGCCGCCAACGGGTAGAACTGCATCAGCTGAGCTAACTGCGGATCATCATTGACTGTGTAGGCGGTATTGGCACCCGGCCCAAACAGGTCGGTAGTGGCGTAATAACTGCCCACCGCATCCAGGGTGGTTTCCTTCCAGTTCCACTGGTAATAGGCATCCATCGACAGGTTGTCGGTCAGCCCCAGGTTGAAACTCAGGGCCTGCAGCGGCACCAGGACCTCCTTCAACTCGGAGCCGGGAATATGGAACTTGGCCGCATCCACCGGGTTGGTGGTGTTGATGCCACCGCGATAAAACACCCCCTCGCCCCAGTTGAATACCTGATTGCCCGCCCGCGCACTCAGGGGGTGATCGAGCACATCCCAATTACCGAACACATAGGCGTCGAGAATCTCGGCGTTGCTGGCGGCATCGCGGGTGTCGCTGGTGAAGTGATTATCCTGCGCAAAAGCCTGGCTGGGCCGCTCGACGCCGCCGGTGGTGGCGTAATAGTCGTTGTGCTGGTCCATGATCTGGGTGTCATAGGCCGCCGTACCACGCACGAAGGCGCCGTAATTTTCGTAGTTAAGCAACAGCTCCGAGGTCACCTTGAACACCTGCGAAACCTGGCCGGTGTCGAAGTTACGGTTGCCGTCATCGGTGTTGATGTCGGAAACATCGTCCCGCCCGCTGACCCGCCACACACTGCCATAGGACAGCGTGGTATCCAGAGAACCGTTGATTTGATCATCAGCCAGGCTGATATCGACTGCCTGCGCAGCGCCCGCCACCAACAGGGCCAGCAGCCCCATGGCCGCGCCGGCTTGCAGTGGGCGGAAACACAACGGCATAGAACGAACGTGCACACTCATCGCGGCTTACCTTTTTAACGACCAAGATCTAGCCAGCGCTGGCGGCCGGCCTATTGTTGTTATCTCTTGTTTGCAACGGTTGCGAGCCTGGCGATTAGCCGCCGACCACAACCTTTAAGGTCTTGCTAAGGGCGCACTTGTGGCGCGCGGTAGAACATCTATCGCCGCGCAATATGGCACGATAGTACAAGTAACGTAACCGATTGTTGCTAACCTTCGGCCCGGGCGTCAAGGCTAAATTTGCGCAGGCCTGCAACCGCCTTTCTTGAGCCTTCGGCCAGAATGCAAAACGCCAGCTCGATGGCTGGCGTTTGCGCGTACTGCGGGATGTTTAACGTGGCACGGCTGGCGGCTTAACAAACTTCGGGCCTTTGCCTTTGCTGGCATCTAGGCGCGCCTTGCTCGCTTCTTTATTGCGCTGCATGGCGGCGGCTTTGGCTTGCTCGCGCTTGTCCCACGGATTGCCGGTGGCCTCGGTAGCCCGCGGTGGCAGGCCGGTGTGCTGGGTCAGCATGGGCTTGCCAGCCTTAGGACTGCCGGCCGGGGTGGAGTTCTTGCGCCGGGCGCTTTGATAGCCTTCGGTGGCCGGCTGGTGCAGCGGGATCAGCTGGTTCTTGCCCGGCCCGATCAAATCGGTGCGCCCCATGCGGGTCAGGGCTTCGCGCAGCATTGGCCAGCCTTTCGGGTCGTGGTAGCGCAAGAAGGCCTTGTGCAGGCGGCGCTGCTCCTCGCTCTTAACGATCTCGACGTTATCGCTCTTGTACGTGACCTTGCGCAGCGGGTTCTTGCCAGAGTGGTACATGGCGGTGGCGGTGGCCATCGGCGAGGGATAAAACGCCTGCACCTGATCGGCGCGGAAACCGCTGCTCTTCAGCCACAGGGCCAAATTCATCATGTCTTCATCGGTGGTGCCCGGGTGGGCGGCGATAAAGTACGGAATCAGGTACTGCTCCTTGCCCGCTTCCTTGCTGTACTTCTCGAACATCCGCTTGAACTTGTCGTAGCTGCCGATGCCCGGCTTCATCATCTTGGTCAGCGGGCCTTCTTCGGTGTGCTCAGGGGCAATCTTCAGATAGCCACCGACGTGATGGGTGACCAGCTCCTTGACGTACTCCGGCGACTCGACCGCGAGGTCGTAACGCAAGCCCGAGGCGATCAGAATTTTCTTCACCCCTGGCAAGGCGCGGGCACTGCGGTACAGCTGAATCAACGCCGAATGATCGGTATTCAGGTTCTCGCAGATGCCGGGGAACACGCAGGACGGCTTGCGGCAGGCCGACTCGATTTCCGGGCTTTTGCAGGCAATCCGGTACATGTTGGCGGTCGGCCCGCCGAGGTCAGAAATCACCCCGGTAAAGCCCGGCACCTTGTCGCGAATCTCTTCGATCTCGCGAATGATCGACTCTTCTGAGCGGTTCTGAATGATCCGCCCTTCGTGCTCGGTGATCGAGCAGAAGGTACAGCCGCCGAAGCAGCCACGCATGATATTCACCGAGAAACGGATCATCTCGTAGGCCGGGATTTTCTCCTTGCCATAGGCCGGGTGCGGAATGCGCGCATAGGGCATGCCGAACACGTAGTCCATTTCTTCGGTGGTCATCGGGATCGGCGGCGGCGTGAACCACACATCCACATCAGCATGTTTCTGCACCAGCGCGCGGGCATTGCCGGGGTTGGTCTCTAGGTGCAACACGCGGTTGGCGTGGGCATAGAGTACCGAGTCGCCACGGACTTTTTCGAACGATGGCAAACGGATCACGGTCTTGTCGCGGGTCAGCTTGGGGTGCGGCAGCAACTGCACCACCTTGGCTTCATTCGGGTCTTCGACCGGGCCTTTTTCCTGCTCGATGGCGCAGGCCTGGGTGTCCTGGGTGTTCACATAGGGGTTGATGATCTTGTCGATCTTGCCCGGCCGGTCGATGCGTGTGGAATCGATCTCGAACCAGTCTTTCGGTGTATCGCGGCGCACGAACGCGGTACCGCGCACGTCGGTAATGTCTTCGATTTTATGGCCGTACGACAAGCGCTGCGCTACCTCGACGATGGCCCGCTCGGCGTTGCCGTAGAGCAGGATGTCGGCGCAGGAGTCGATCAGGATCGAGTTACGTACCCGGTCCTGCCAGTAGTCGTAATGGGCGATGCGGCGCAACGAGGCTTCGATGCCGCCGAGCACGATCGGTACATTTTTGTAGGCTTCTTTGCAGCGCTGGGTGTAGACCAGGCTGGCCCGATCCGGGCGCTTGCCGGCCAAACCGCCAGGGGTGTAAGCGTCATCCGAGCGGATTTTCTTGTCGGCGGTGTAGCGGTTGATCATCGAATCCATGTTGCCGGCCGCAACGCCGAAGAACAGGTTCGGCTCGCCGAGTTTCATAAAGTCGTCTTTCGACTGCCAGTTCGGCTGGGCGATGATACCTACGCGAAAGCCTTGCGACTCCAACAGCCGGCCAATGATCGCCATGCCAAAGGAGGGGTGATCGACATAGGCATCACCGGTGACGATGATGATGTCGCACGAGTCCCAGCCAAGCTGATCCATCTCTTCCCGGCTCATGGGCAGGAAAGGTGCGGGACCGAAACATTCGGCCCAGTACTTGGGATAGTC
>JAIERD010000028.1 GCA_019747155.1 Pseudomonadaceae bacterium | reverse complement strand
AAAATCCCCAGAATCACAATCACCATAATCAGTTCGATCAGGGTGAAACCACTTTGTTGATTTTTCATCATTATGTCCTCTAACTGCTTTGAAAATTAAGGGGTGAATACGGTTGTCACTGAGCCGGTGTTGGAGTCATAGACAATGGTGTCGTTCGGTACGCCGCCAGCAGATGGATCGTTCTGGTAGGTGTAGGTGCAGGTGGTACCTGCAAGAGTGGCAACGTAGTCAGGACTGGTGCCTGTAACTGTTGGCGCTGAGCCTTGCAGTACGCTGGTCCAAACGTCTGCGCAATCAAGCGCAGCGCCTGTACCCAGCGGCCAGCCCGAGGCATTCACATCAACCAAGCCATCTCCGAAACCGGCGACATTGGTATTGGGCGTAGTCGTCGAGCCATTATTACGATTGACCTCCCACTGCGAGCGCACCAGCAAGACGGCAGCAGCCAAGGCACCGCCAGCTCCCCGAACCGCCGACTCATGGGCATCTTTGGTGACGTTAATAAAGCGTGGCAACGCCACTGCGGCCAGGATGCCGAGGATGACGATCACCACCACCAATTCGATCAGGGTAAAACCTTTACTGCGCTGCATAAATATCACTCCGGTTACTGATAGGTATCGGCCAACGCAGTGACTTCTGCAGCGGGCACCTGGTTTAGCTCCAAGCCGATTAAAGCGTCCTTTGATTCTGTGCTGCCGAGCGGTGCTTTGGGAACCGCCTGCAGTTGAAAAACCCGTAATTCTGCGACTATTCCTTGCTCTGGATCAGTAAAGCGACTGCGGTGCAACAGCCAGCCACGGGCCGGCAGGTAATGCCAGCAGCCTGCTTGCGGCAACTGCAACTCTTGCAGCTCGCCGCAATAATCGCTGCTTTCCCAGCGCAGCAGCTGAAACGGGTTGCGTCGCAACCAGCTGGCATCCGCCGCCAGCCCCTGGGCCACGCGCTCGGCGGCCAAAGAGGTCAGGCTGGCCAACAGGTTTTCGCGGGTGGCGTTGATCGCTCGCGCCTCGCTGACCCGTAAAATTTTAGCGCCCATGGCCCAGAGCAAACCCAGTGCCATGACTGTGCACACCGCCCAGCCAAACAACCGCGCACGGCGCACAGTGCGGCCACTGTCGTAGTCGGCTTTCACCCGTGGCCCTTTGCCGCCGAGGCCAGCTCCCACATCGGCAAGAACACGCCGAGGGCGAGGATCAGCACCATGATGCCCATGGCCACGATCAGGATCGGCTCGATGGCACTGGCCAGCTGGCCGAGGTCGTAATCGACCTCCTGCTCGTAAAAATCCGCCACCTCGATAAACAGGTCATCGATGGCGCCGGTCTCTTCGCCGACGGCCATCATCTGCAGCACCAGCGGGGTAAACAAACCGCTGGCGGAGGCGCTGCGGGTGAGTGCTTCGCCACGCTCAACCCCTTCACGCATGCCGAGAATCGCCTGACCGATGTACTTGTTGCCGACGCTGGCGCTGTTGATCGACAAGGTTTGCAGCAGCGGCACGCCGGCCTTGTACATCATCGCGAAGGTGCGGGTAAAACGGGCCAGGGCGATGCGCTCGAAGATGCCGCCGACTATCGGTAAGCGCAGTTTGATCTGGTCCCACTTCAGCGCGCCCGGCTCGGTTTCCAGCCACTTGAAAAAACCGTAGATGCCGCCACCGAGCAGCAAGGCCATGAGCCACCAGAAGTCCTGGAAGAACTGCGAGGTGCCAATCAGAAACCGGGTCGGCCACGGCAGCTGCGCGTGGAACTGGGCAAACACCTTGGCAAAGGCCGGGATCACAAACAGGTTAATCACCGTCATGGCCACGACCATGGCGCTGAGTACGAATAGGGGGTAACGGGTCGCCTGCTTGATGCGCTTGCGGGTCTCGCGCTCCAGGTCCAGGTAGCTGGCCAACTGGCGAAAAGCCTGGTCGAGCTGGCCGGTGTTTTCACCGACGCTGATCATGCTGACAAACAGGGTGCCGAACACTTTGGGGTGGGCATTCAGCGCCACGGCCATGCTCACGCCGCCTTCCAGATCGCTGCGAACCTTTTGCAGCACTTCGCGGAAATAACGATTGCGATTGGACTCGCCCAGACCGGCAATCGCCCGAATGATCGGCACGCCGGCCTTGGCCAGGCTGTACATCTGCCGGCAGAAGATAATCAGCTCGTCGAGATCGACTTTTTTGCTGCGCAGCATTTCATTGATGGCGGCAAATACGTCGGCATCCACCGCGTCCTGCTCTTCGATGGTCAGCGGTGTGACGCTCTTGGCCAGCAACTCGGCGGCCACCGCATCGGCGCTGCTGGCGTCGATGATGCCAACCACCTTGCCGCCCTCGGCGTTGCGCCCGCTGTAGCGAAAAGAGGCCATTAGCCAAGGCTCCGAGCCGACAACCGCAAGGTCGACAACCGTAGGGTGGGCTTCAGCCCACCATCGAGCGGGTGCTGGTGGGCTGAAGCCCACCCTACGAAAGACAGCTCACTCACGCCACCACCTCATCTGTGAGGGTGGCGCAGACTTTCAGCACTTCCTCGACGCTGGTCACCCCGGCCAGTGCGTAGTCCAGGGCGCAGGCGGCTAGTGGCCGGTAATGCGGGCTGGCCTTGGCGGCCTCGGCGAAGCCTTGTGGGTCACTGCGGCGCAGGGCGGCAACCATCGGCTCGTCCATCTCCAGCAATTCATAGACGCCAACGCGCCCGGAGTAGCCACTGTTATGGCACTGGTGGCAACCGCTGCCACGTTTGAAGGTGCGGCCGGCCAGTGAACTGCCATAGAGGTTTTCCAGCCAGACCAGTTCGCGCGGCTCCGGCGAGTGTTCGCCCATGCAGTTTTCGCAGACTTTACGCACCAAGCGCTGGGCCAAGACGGCGTTCAGCGCGGTGGCCACCAGAAACGGCTCGGCGCCCATGTCGATCAGGCGCATGGCCGAGGTCAGGGCGTCATTGGTGTGCAGGGTCGAGAGCACCAAGTGGCCAGTAAGCGCGGCGCGCAGGCCAATTTCGGCGGTCTCCTGATCGCGCATTTCGCCGACCAGCACGATGTCCGGGTCTTGCCGCAAGGCGGCGCGCAGCACGCGGCCAAAGGTCAGGTCGATCTTGGTATTGACCTGCACCTGATTGACCCGTGGCAGGCGGTACTCAACCGGGTCTTCAACGGTGATGATCTTTTTCTCGGGGCTGTTCAGCTCCGACAAGCCGGCATACAGGGTGGTGGTTTTGCCCGAGCCGGTCGGCCCGGTGACCAGCACCATGCCGAACGGGCGGTGCAACAGCCGGCGGAAACGAACCAGCAAATCGGCCGGCATACCGGTGCCGTCGAGCTGAAACATCGCGCCGCTTTGGTCGAGCAAGCGCATCACCACCGACTCGCCGAACTGCACCGGCATGGTCGAGACCCGCACATCGATGTTGCGGCCCTTGACCCGAATATTGAAGCGACCATCTTGCGGCAGGCGTTTTTCGGAAATATCCAGGCCGGACATAATCTTCAGCCGCATCACCAATGCCGAGGCGATGCGATGCTCCTTCATCACCTGCTCGCTGAGCACGCCATCGATGCGCTGACGAATCCGCACCAGGCCATCATCGGGCTCGATATGGATGTCCGAGGCTTTCATCTGCACCGCTTCCTCAAACAGCGTTTGCAGCAGGCGCACCACCGGCGCCTCGCTGTTGCTGTCGGCGCCGAGTTTGGACAGATCAAAATCGCTTTCTTGCAGATCGCCTTCCAGCTCGCCGGCAATCGAGGCGATTTCGCTGGTGCGCCGGTACACGGTGTCCAGCGTCGCCAGCAACTCGGCCTCACGCACCACGGCCGGGTGAACGTGGGTTTTGAGCAGCCGCTCCATCTCATCCAGCGCAAACAGGTCGAGCGGATCGGACATGCCGACCAGCAAACCGCCGCCTTCGCGGGTCAGGATAATCGCGCGAAAACGCCGGGCCATGGCCTCCGGCAGCAATTGCACCAGCACGTTATCGAACTTGAAGTGGCGCAGTTCGATAAAGGGAATGTTCATCTGCTCGGACAAGGCCGTGAGCAGCTTAACCTCGGCGACAAAGCCCAGATCGATCACCGCACGACCGAGCTTGGAGCCGCTGCGTTTTTGTTCTTGCAGGGCCAGTTGCAGCTGGGTGTCGGTGAGCAAGCCGGCTTGAATCAGCAAGTCACCGAGCCGGATTTTGCGCTGCCGTGGATCGTCCTGACTCATAGGGATTCCTTCAGGGCCGTGGCCCGCTCAGCCGCAAAGCTGCGCGAGCTGGCATCCAAGCCCTGGCCTTCGAGGGCCAGGCTGTAGTGTTTGGCGGCCTCGCTCGGCCGCTCGAGTTGCTCCAGCGCAATCGCCAAGCCCAACTGCCAGGTGGCCTGAGAGGGGCGCAGGTTGACTAGTTGCTGATAGAGCGCGGCACTTGGCTGCCATTGCTGGGTTTGTTGATAACTGGCGGCTAATAAGGCGTGGTAACCCGGATCAGTGGCCAGCGGTGGCGAATTTTGCTGCAGAGTGGCCACCGCCGCCGGCATAGCGCCGGTTTGTAACTGAGCGCGCGCCAGCAACATGCGCAGCTCGCTGTCGCGCGGACTGGCCTGCAGTTGCGCCGGCACCCAACTGAGCAACTGTGCTGGCTGACCATTGGCCAGATAAGCCTGGGCGAGCAAACGCGCGATTTCGCTATTACTGGCTTGGCGCTGATGCAACGCCTCTAGCTGGGCAATCGCACGCGGATAATTTTGCTCAAGCAGCGCCTGCCGGGCCTGGCTCAAGGCGTCCGGTTGGTGACTGGTGATCTGCACCTGGGGCGGGCCAGTCGGCGCTGCTGCAATTGGCTGCGGGCGGACCGGAGCTGCGGCAGACACAGGCGCTTGGCTATTCGCCGCCGGCACTGGGCGGGTGCTCCAGTCGGGCAACTCAGGCTCGGCGGCGACTGCGCTGCTGGCCGCTGGAAACTCATCAAGGGCGCCGGCATTAGCCGCTGGCGCGTTCTGTAGCGGAACTTCCAGCCACAGCAGCCAGCGATCACCGGCCGCCTCAAGACGATCGTGCACTTGCAGCTGATCGCCCAAACCGACCAGCAGTACCTGAACACCGGCGCCGCGCGCCTCGACCCGCCACGACAGGCTGCGCCCGGCGCCTTGCACCCGGCCCTGATGCGCCTCACCGCGCAGCTGCACGCCGGGTAAAAACAGGCTCACCGCGCCATTCTCTTCGGTGCGCTGATAGGCCACCGAGCTGTCCAGCAATAGTTGCAGCACCAGGCGCTGACCATCATTCTGCGGCAATACATCCAGCAACTGCGGCAGCGGCGCGGCGGCAGCGGCCACCACTGGCGGAGTTACCGGTGCCGGCTGAGACACTGCGGCGGGTGCCTGGGCGGGCGTGGCGAACGGCGATTCGGGGTCGCCATTCACCACCCGGCCAATCATCAAGCCAACCATGATGGCTAATAGCATGACCGCGCCAAACCAAATCGAGCCACGGCGCAGCACCTCGATTTTATCGCGGCGCGCTGCGGCCTCCTCGTTGACCGACTGCAAGGCATCGCGCAGCGGCCATTCACCAGGCGCAGCGCGGCGGGCGTCCAGATCGCGCAACAGGTCATTGACCAGGCTCATAGCCAAACCTCCCGCAAGCTCTGCAGCCACGGCCAAGCGCTGACCAGCAGCACCGACCACAAGCCGGCCGCCAGACTCCAGGCCAGCCAGCGTGGCACGCGGTGAGTGGCTTGCACGCCATCGGTATCGGCCAGCGCCCGACGCACCTGGGCGGCGCCGACCTGCCGGCGACCTTCACCATAAGTGGCCATCAGGGCTTTGTTGCCGAGGATATTCAGCAAGCGCGGAATCCCGCCACTGCCACGCACCAACAAACGCACGGCCGCATTGCTGAATAACGGCTCACCACGGTAACCGGCAACACTCAGACGCTCCTGCAGATAACGGCCGGTGTCGGTGACATCCAGCGGGCGCAAACGATAAGAAAAGGTAATCCGCTGCAACAGTTGGCGAAACTCATGGCGGGCCAGAGTGACATCCAGCTCCGGCTGGCCAAACAACACCACTTGCAGCAATTTGTTCTGCTCGGTTTCCAGATTGGTCAGCAAGCGCAGCGCTTCGAGGGTTTTGTCAGGCAGCGCCTGGGCTTCATCAATCAGCAGCACGGTGCTTTTACCCTGCGCTGCCAACTCGATCAGCCGATGGTGCAGGGCATCCAGCAGGCTCAGGGCATCGTGGCTTTCAACATCGGCAATCCGTAGCTCACGGGCCAGCGCCTGGCGCAAATCCAGCGGCGACAAACAAGGGTTGGGCAAGTAGGCCAGCTGGTACTTTTCTGCATCGAGCAAGTTCAGCAGCGCGCGACACAGCAAGGTTTTGCCGGTGCCGACTTCGCCAGTCACCTTGATAAACCCCTCGCCTTCGGCCAGCGCCACCCGCAGCAGATTCAGGCAGGCCTGATAGGGCGCCAGCTGCACCAAAAACTCGGTGTTGGGCGTCAGCGCAAAGGGCTTGGCGCGCAGCCCAAAAAATGCCTGATACATGCGCTATCTCAACTCTTTAAAGGCTTCGGCGCTTTTTTGGATCTCATTTAGCCAGGTGTCGTCACTGATCACCTGAGGGCGCATCAGAATCACCAACTCGCTCTTGCCGAGGTTCTTGCGTTGCTGCTGAAACAACCAACCCAGCACCGGCATTTT
This sequence comes from Pseudomonadaceae bacterium, assembly GCA_019747155.1. Classification (GTDB taxonomy): domain Bacteria; phylum Pseudomonadota; class Gammaproteobacteria; order Pseudomonadales; family Pseudomonadaceae; genus Aquipseudomonas. The sequence goes on along the minus strand of JAIERD010000028.1, from coordinate 5,002 downwards.
CGACAACCAGGGCACGCCAGCATCGACGTTTTCGTTGTCGTTCTGCAGCAGGCCACCGATCACCACCACCTGACCACTGCGGGCGCGGACGATGGAGTCGGACTGGCGCGAGGTGGTGCGCGCGGTCGGCAGATTGAGGGTGCCGAATTTATCACCGAGGTTGATCTCGGTATCATCGGCGGTGACCTTGCTCACCGACGGCCGCACATGCAGGGTCACCTCGCCGCGAGCATCAATTTGCGGGGTCACATCCAGCGAGATACCGGAGAAAAACGGCGTCAGGGTGATGTCCGGCGTCGAGGCGCCATCACCGTTGGTGCTGGTGGTGGTGCTGGCCGACACGTCGGTGACGAAGTACTCGTCGGTGCCGACTTTAATCACCGCTTTTTGATTATTAAGGGTCGAGATTCGCGGAGTCGACAGCACCCGTACCTCGCCTTGAGTCTCGAGCAATTGCAGCACCCCGGTAAAGTCGCCAACGGTCACCGCCGCACTGAACACCCCACCGATGGTTTGTGGCCCCGTGAGTGCCGCACCGGCTAGGCCGGCACCGCCATCGCTACCAAACTGTGCCCAGTTCACCCCGGCCTGAAAGCGGTCATACAGGTTCACTTCGAGGATCTTGGTTTCCAGAATCACCTGCCGCTGCAGATTGACATGGGCCTGCTTGAGAAAGCCTTCAACGCTTTGTTGATCTGCCGCCGAGGCACGCACCACCATCAAACCGGCCTGCGGATTGACTACTACCTTATTACCCTCCTCGCTGCCAACGATCATGCTCACCACCGTATTCACTTCCTTCCAGAAGTCGACATTGCTGGTGGTAATCAGCTGGCTGGCCGGCCGAGTGGTCGAGGTGGTGCTGCTGGTGGTCGCGCCATTGTTGCTGTCACTGTTGTCGCTGGTATTGACCTGGCCGGAGCTGACTTCGGTGTCGGTAATACCCTGACGTTGCAGGTTCAGGTAGTTGATGTCGTAGGTGCGGGTAATCGCCTGATTAGGGAAAATCTGATAGCCGTAGCTGGTGCGGCCAAAGTCATAGCCGTAGCTGTCGCGCACCGCCGCCAAAACTTCTTCCAAGGTGACATTGCGCAGGCTGAAGGTGATGTTGCCGGTCACCTCGGGGTGCACCACGATGTTTTGCCCGGCACCATTCATCAGGCTAAGAAAAAACTCGTTGGCCGGCATATCTTTGGCCGCCACATCAAAGCGCGGCCCACTGCGGGCCATGGCCGTTTGCGGCATCGGGGAGATCAGCGCCGCCTGCACCGCCAAGGGCGGGGCGACCTTGGCGCGGCCTTGCGCCAAGCTCTCGGCCAGCAGTTTATTGCTCTGGTCATAGAGTTGCTGGTCGCCATCCTTAAAGGTCTGACAGGCCGCCAACAGGCTCAATGCCGTCAGCAGCGCGAGACGCGATTGGCGATGCAGCAGACGAAAACGAAAAGCAGATTTTGGCAACATGGCGTTATCGACTCGGTTTCAATATGGGTTCGACCAGACGCAAGATCTGTTGCTGACCTTGGCGCTCAAGCACGACAGAAGATGGGTAAATCGCCCGCAGCTTGGCATCGCCTAATGCATCGCCAACCTGCAGCGAGTGGCCATTAATTACCGCCTGCGACTGCCGCCCGCCGCGCACTATCGACTGCAGCACCAAGGCGGCTTCGGACGTGCCGGCGGTTGCCGCAGTGGCGGCCGAAGCTGCCGGCTGAGTGGGGTCGAGGGCGGCATTGGCATGGCTGCAAAGGCCGATTAACAACGCTAGATAAACGGATCGAACAGGCTGTTGAAAAATGTAGCGAGCGAAGGTTAGGCAAGGCGACATCCGCCGAAAAAGCGCAGTGTACAAGCCGTACATGAGCATTTTGAGGCGGATTTCAACGCCGCATAACCGAGCGCAGTAGTTTTTCAGCTGCCTGTTAAACACCGATCCACCCCGCTTCGCGACTCAAGGTATAAAGCACCAGATTAATTTTCGCCTGGGCCGGGCCTTCGCTGCCTACTTGATAATCCAGGCTGTCCCAATGCAGGCGCCAGCCGCTGGCTTGAATCGCCTGCAGGTAAGTGAGCAAATCAAAATAGCCGCCTTGCAGGCTGATCTTTAATCCGTAGCGGTACAGGGTGACCGGCGCTTTCGGCTCTACTGCGGCCCCCTTTGCTATAGCTCCGTTCGGCTGTGGCGCCGTTTGGGCCAGCTGCAAGGGTTCGGTAAAACTCTGCAGGCTGAGCAGGCGCAGCTTGGGTTGGGCGCGTAACAGCTCTTGCAGCACCGCACGCATTTTCTCGGGTGGCAGCAGGCCAGCGGTGTCTTGGTCGACTTCGCCGATCAGTTGCTCACCGCTGGCTTTGGCGGTCAGCAGGGCGCTGCGATAGGGCACATTCGGGTCAACTGCCAGCCTGGTTTGTAAGTCCGCCAGCCCCAGCTGCGCCTCTTGCAGGCTGAGCACTGCGGCTTTATTCAGCGCCGTTTGCTTGGCGACCCGCTGGGTTAAGGGATCACCCACCAGCAGCATGTAGAGCATGCCGACCACCGCCAACGCGACCCCGTAACTCAACCACTGTTCACGGGGCGCTAGCAGTAACCAGCGTTGCAGCAACTTATTCATGGCTCTTGCCCTCGTCATCTAACCGCGAAGACAGCCGAAAGCCCAGCAGCCCATCCGCGTTGCGCTGCAATTCAAAGTGAGCAAAAGCCCGCCCGCGAAATACCGGGCTAACCCCCAGGCTTTGCAGGTACAGAGGCAATAATTGCTGATCTTGACTGAAGCCCTGCAGGGTTAAGTTGCTACCGCCATCGCGCAGGGCAATCTCACTGAGCCACAAGCCTGCCGGAGGATGGCGCTCTGACAAGGCCGCCAGCGGTGCTACAAAACCGGCGCTTTGCTGTTGCGACAACAGTTGTAAATGGGCGACCAAGCGTTGCAACTGCAGATTGCTCTGCTCTTGTTGCGCCAACTGCTCCGGCAGCAAGGGGTCCAGTTGCGGGGCCTGAAAGCTCGCCGTGGCGGCACTAAATTCGGCCTGCAGCGCTTGCGCACGGCTTTGCGTGGCGTTGGCCAGCGTGGTGGCTTGCTGCAACTGCCACGCCTGCCAAGCCGCGTGCGAGATGATCACGGCAAACAACAGCAGCCAGCCCAACACCATCTGCTTGGGTCGCGGGCCATGACTGCGTTTTTGCTGGCGTTGATAGAGGTTGATGTTTTGCATCAGGCCTCCTGGCGCAAGGCAGCGCCAACCACAGAAAAGCAGTAAGCCTGTTGCTGCTCATCGAGCTCCGCCGCCGCTTGCCCGGCAAATAGATCGCGCAAATTAAGCGCCTGCAGATTGACCGCCAAACCATCGCTCAAGGCTTTTAATGCCTGGGCGCCATCACGCTTCATCGGCATCAGCAGCAGCCGGCTGATATAGCCCTTGCCCAGCTGGCTCTCGAAGTAATCCAGCGAGCGCTGAATTTCCAGGGTGACGCCAGCAAAGTCTTGGCTGGCTTGGTCCAGGCCCTGCTCGATACGGCGTGCCATATACAGGTCAGCGCCCTGCTGGACAGAGATCAGCCCTTCGCTGGAGCGCAGTCGCAGCAAGGCCAAATTCAAACCCTCGGCGCCGGCCAGCAGGCCCAGATTACGAAAGGCCATCTCGGTGATATCGATACTCTGCAAGTTCAAGCCGGCATGTTTAAGCATGTGCACCCATGCATCAACATGGGTTTTCGCCAGCACCGCGCAATAGGCCATACGCGAGCGGCCCCGGTAGGCATCGGCGGGCAAGGCAAAGGCATCCACCAGCACCTGTTCGAGCGGCTCGCTAATCTGCTCTTTGACTTTCCAGCGCATCGCATCGCGTAACTCGTTAGCCGGCACATCGGGGCAATCGAGCAACAGTAACTGATAGAGCGCCGGGTGCAGCAGCAGGTTGACCGGCATACCGGCCAAGCCAAACTCAGCCACCATGTTTTTCAGCTCAGCCGGCTGATCCGCCAGCGCGACCTTGCGAAACACGCAGCGCAGTAATTGCACCGGCTGGCCCGGAGTGCGCAGCACATGGGCCAGGGCAATACCTTCTGGGCCGGTTTCGATACCGAGCAAGCCATTCGCGGTTTTTTTATTCTTATTCAGCCATGCCAACAAGGGCGTCCCCTTAAACTCTTGCGTTGCCTTCACACGCTGCAGGTCAAGTCGCAACCTGTAGAATGTGCCTTTGCCTCAAAACTGAGCCCAACTATGTTCCATGTCGTGCTGTTTCAACCGGAAATCCCGCCCAACACCGGCAATATCATCCGCCTGTGCGCCAACAGTGGCTGTCAGCTGCATCTAATCGATCCGCTCGGCTTTGAGCTGGACGACAAACGCCTGCGCCGCGCCGGTTTGGACTACCACGAATACTCAAGATTAAAGCGACATCAAACACTTAGCGACTGTATAGCAGAAATCGCTGGAGGTCGGATATTCGCTTTTACTACTAAAGGCAGCCACTGCTACGCCGAGAGCCAGTTTGTACCGGGGGACATCTTTCTGTTTGGCCCGGAAAGCCGCGGCCTGCCAGCGGAGATCCTCGACAGCCTGCCGGCCGAACAGCGCTTGCGGCTACCGATGCAGCCCGGCAATCGCAGCCTGAACCTGTCGAACACCGTTGCCATCGCCGTCTACGAAGCCTGGCGTCAGCAGGGTTTTGCTCAAGCCGAATAAGCCGAGCAATAAAAAAACGCCCCGAAGGGCGTTTTCTGTACAGCTCGGCCTGTTAAGCGTTGCCGGCAGTTTGCATCCGCTCTAATTGCTGAGCGTACAGCGCATCAAAGTTCACTGGTGCCAGCATCAAAGCCGGGAAGGAACCACGTACCACCAGGTTATCCAGCGCTTCGCGAGCGTAAGGGAACAACAGGTTCGGGCAGAAGGCGCCGAGGGTGTGGCTCATGGCCGCAGCATCGAGGCCGGCGATCAAGAAAATCCCGGCTTGCTGAACTTCAGCAATAAAGGCGGTTTCGCCGCCAGTCTTGACGGTCACCGAC